>CAZRHW010000018.1:5911-11913 GCA_964599785.1 uncultured Bacteroides sp.
AATCTGCGCATATCAGCGAGAAGCCTTTTCTCTATATTAATGTCAAAACATCCAAAATATCGGTTACCAAATGTGAAAAATTTTTATTTAATTGAAGTTCAGTATTTCTAAATTTGTATTTAATTGAAAAATAATAACAAAATGATGAATACAATAAAAATCCTTAAAAAAAAGTTCGGGCTGTTTATAAAAGCTTCAGAAATTTCTGAAATGGTTGATACGCTTGCTTTAAGGCTAAATCAGGATTTAATGGGAAGGGATGTTATATTCCTGGGGATCCTGAATGGGGCTTTCATATTTGCCGCCGATCTGATCAGGAGAATAAAAATGGATTGTCAGGTGTCCTTTGTCAAAATGGCCTCCTATAAAGGAACGCTGACAACCGGTTCGGTTGAAACGCTGATCGGCATTGGAGATGAGCTCCGGAATAAAACTGTTGTTATCCTGGAAGATATTGTCGATACCGGATTAACACTGGAGAATATCTTAAAACAAATTGAGAATCACCGGCCGGCTGAGATCTTTATCGTTGCACTCCTTTTAAAACCGGATGCCTGTATCAGAGACATCAGGATCGATTACCTGGGCAGGGAGATCCCCAATAATTTCGTAATTGGTTACGGACTTGATTATAATGGATTCGGCCGTAATCTTCCCGATATATATAAAATCATAAGTACCTGAAAAATAAAGCGGTTTTTCTATCTTAGCATCCTGGTTCAAACTATAATTCAAATCAAATGCTGAATATTGTATTATTCGGCCCACCGGGTTCGGGAAAAGGGACCCAGGCTGAAAACATCATCGGCAAATATGGTCTGAAACATCTGTCGACAGGCGATTTGCTCAGGGCTGAAATTGCCGGACAAACCGAGTTGGGATTAAAGGCTAAAAAGATCATGGATAAAGGAGAACTTGTCCCGGATAACGTCGTTGTTGGTATGATCGAAAAACGGATCACTTCAGAAAAAGATACAAAAGGGTTTATTTTTGACGGTTTTCCTAGGACGGTAGCACAGGCAAAAACCCTTGATGAAATGCTCGCCTCAAAAAAAACCGGTATAACTTTGATGATCAGCCTGGATGTTAACCGGCAGGAGCTTATCAACCGGTTATTGAAAAGAGGCCAGGATCATGGCCGTTCGGATGATAACCTGGAAACCATTGAAAACAGGATCAAAGTTTATGAAGATCAGACAACGCCTGTGATGGAATATTATGACAGGCAAGGGAAAGCAAGAAAGATCGATGGGATCGGATCAATCGGGGAGATTTTTGAGCGCATCGTGAAAGTAATCGAATAAAAAATGAGCTAAAATTTGGAATGAGCTAAAATTTGAAATTGTTAATATCTCCTCCAACGCTTAACACATACCAATTTTAGTCATTTATTCCATTTTAGTCATTCTAAATTTCAGATTTTAGTCATTTCTTCATGGAATCCAACTTCATAGATTATGTTAAAATATTTACCCGTTCGGGTAAGGGAGGAGCCGGTTCAGCCCATTTTCACCGCGACAAATTTACCAGGAAAGGAGGGCCGGATGGAGGTGACGGAGGCAGGGGAGGACATGTTATTTTAAAAGGTGACCGCCAACTATGGACACTTCTGCACCTGAAATACAGGAAACATATATTTGCCGGTAATGGTCGAAATGGTGGAGCAGCACTGAAAACAGGAGCCAGTGGAGAAGATGTCGTTATCACCGTACCCCTTGGAACGATTGCCAGGGATGCTGAAACAAATGAAATATTAATTGAGATAACCCAACATGATGAAAATAAGATTCTCAGGCAGGGAGGATTGGGCGGACTTGGTAATGATCATTTCAAATCATCTGTAAATCAAACTCCTAAATATGCACAGCCAGGTCAGACAGGCTCTGAAGGCTGGAATATCCTGGAACTGAAAATACTGGCAGATGTAGGACTGGTTGGCTTTCCAAATGCCGGAAAATCAACCCTGTTATCGATGGTATCCGCTGCAAAACCTAAAATAGCAGATTATCCTTTTACCACGTTGGTTCCAAATCTTGGAATTGTCGGCTATTATGACGACAGGTCATTTGTTATGGCAGATATTCCGGGTATCATCGAAGGAGCCCACGCGGGGAAAGGTATTGGACTGAGATTCCTTCGCCATATTGAAAGAAACTCCATATTACTTTTAATAATTCCGGCTGATTCATTCGATATTAAGAAGGAATATGGGATATTGGTTGAGGAACTGAATAAATATAATCCGGAATTGCTCGATAAAAAAAGAATCATGACCATATCAAAATCCGACCTTCTGGATGAGGAACTTAAGATGGAAATCAAAAATGATTTGCCAGACGTTCCATGGGTATTCATATCGTCTGTGACAGGTGAAGGATTACAGGAGTTGAAAGATCTTATATGGAATATATTGACAGGATGAACGTTTATTCTTTAAAATTTGCAGGTTTATAAATAAGAATTAACCACAGAGTACACAGAGATTAAAAGAGGACCACAGAGAATTGACCTGTGTGAACCCTGTGTTAACTCTGTGCCCTTCCTGCCTGCACTGCTGCTTCAGCAGACAGGTGTGGTTAATAATGTAATTAGTGAACCAACTTAATGATTATGCATGCTTGATTTCCTTGATCATATTGACAGAGCTCTTTTTCTTTTCCTGAATGGCCTGCATTCTCCTTTCTGGGACCAGGTAATGTGGTGGGTAAGCGGGCGGTTAAGCTGGCTGCCACTCTACCTGCTGATCACGGGATATCTCATTTACCGTTATAAATGGAAAGTAATCGTCATCCTGGTCCTGGTAACCCTATTAATTACCATGAGTGACCAGGGGTCGGTGCATCTGTTTAAATTTTTGTATAAACGGCTGAGGCCATGCCATAATCCTGAAATATCCCACCTGGTTCATATGGTAAGAAATCATTGTGGTGGCATGTATGGATTTGTCTCATCACATGCAGCGAATTCCTTTGCATTGGCCTCATTTACTATTCTGATCATCAGGAATAAATATTATTCTGTTTTTATTATTCTCTGGGCATCACTTGTCAGTTACAGCAGAATATATCTGGGAGTTCATTATCCGGGGGATATTTTAGGAGGAGCAATTCTGGGTATTGTTTTAGGATTTATTGTATACAGATTGTTAGTTTTGATTGACAGATTAATTAATAATAAGAGGCTCTATCATACTTAACTTCACTTGGTTTTTCAATGCTTTAAAAAGTTCTCGCAGATTTGCACAGATTATTACGCAGATTTTCGCTGATTATTGATATACAGTTTGTTAATTCTGCGTGAATTAGCGTTTAAATCTGCGTTAATCTGCGAGAAAAAATAACTATTTTATATATTTAATTAATTAAAATTTAATTGTGATATAATCCCTATTCAACAAATCCAGATGCTAGGAGTTAAAAATGACATAACAGATCCTTATTTTAATCTCGCAGCGGAAGAATATTTCCTGAAAGAATCCTGTCAGGAATTTTTAATGCTTTATATAAATGATCCTTCAGTTATCATTGGTAAACATCAGAATGCTTATGCAGAAATCAATCCTGAATTTATCAGGGACAATAATATCAAGGTCGTCAGAAGGATTTCAGGCGGAGGCGCTGTCTGGCATGACCATGGCAACCTGAATTTTTCATTCATAAGGAACGGGGAGGAAGGGGCCCTGGTGAATTTCTTTGAATATTCTATTCCCATATTGGATGTTTTGCATAAACTCGGCCTGAATGCAGAATTTAAAGGAAAAAACAGCATTGCCGTCGATGGACTGAAAGTATCCGGTATTGCTGAACATATTTATAAAAACAGGGTTTTACACCATGGAACATTGCTGTTCAAATCAGATCTGTCTTATCTGGCGGAAGCTTTAAAGATCAATCCGGTAAATTATCACGACAAAGCTGTTAAATCGGTCAGGAGCCGGACAGCCAATATATCTGATTTTCTTAATGCAAAAATTGAAATTACAAAACTCGGTGAAGAAATATTTGATCATATCATGGGATTATACCCAGGATCTTACATTTATCATCCGACGACTTCAGACCATAAAGCTATCCGGCAACTGGTACAGCATAAATATTCGGCATGGGAATGGAATTATGGATATTCACCAAAATATATTTTTGAAAGGAAAGTCGAAATCTCAGGATATGATATAGCAATATCATTGCGGGTTGAAAAGGGACTGATGACAGCGGTTAAATTATCCGGTAACATTTTTTATGGATCTTTGGGAAAAAAGCTGGAATCTTCACTTCTTCATCAGAAACATAATGAAAGTGTTATAAATGAAATATTGCATCAGAGTAATATCAGGGATCTTTTAAATAAGGCAGATCTAGATAACATGGCAAAAAACTTTTTTTAAGAGTGTTCTGATTTACAGGAAATTCATTGACTTAAACTTTTTGGTTATTATTTTGTAAATGAAATGTTAACAATCCGTCGCATATTCCTGATATCATTTTCAGTTTTATACTGGACTGTCTTTGTTCTTTCCTGTATTTTCATGTTTTTGATAGCTTTTCTGATCTGGCTTATAACTTTACCTGTTGACCGGAAACTTTTTTTATTACATCTTTTTTCGTCCTTCTGGGGATATATGTATATATGGTTAAATCCTCTCTGGCAATGCCGGATATATGGAAGGGACAAAATAAAAAGAGGCCGGACATATGTGATTATTTCCAATCACAAGTCGATGCTTGATATTCTTGTATTGTACGGATTATTCAGGCATTTTAAATGGGTGTCAAAAAAGGAGAATTTCAGTATTCCGATCATAGGCTGGCTGATGAGATTGAACCGGTACCTGGAGATTGACCGTGGCAGACTCAGAAGCAGTGCAAGGCTTATTGCAAAAGCCAGGCAGTATTTGCAGGAAGGAAATTCATTGATGATGTTTCCCGAAGGAACAAGATATCCCGGTGATAACTTTGGTCCTTTCAGGGATGGAGCATTCAGGATGGCAATCGAAAACCGGATCGGGCTTTTACCAGTACTTCTCAAAGGAACTGCCAACACCATTCCAAAAGGGAGTATTGTTTTAACCGGCAAACAAAGGATGGTCGTCAAAATATGCGACGAAATCCCATATGAAAGTTTCAGGGATAAGGATATGAAAGTATTGATGAAGGAGGTAAGAGAGTTTATGTTAAAGGAGTATAGTATTATATATTGAATATGCCACCAGTTGAATACCGCATCCTTAAAGAAATGAAATACATCTCCGATCAGCAGGGGATTATGGAGAGGTATATTCAGGAGCATGATGGCTGGGTTGTTCATCTGCAAAAAACACGATCATTCATCTTAAACTGTGTTCGAAAATATGCTCCCCAATCAGTCCTGATTTTAGGGAGTGGCTGGTTACTGGATGTACCGCTGGATGAACTTTGCAGCATATGTAAACAGATTTATCTTGCCGATATCTGGCATCCCGTTCAGGTAGAGAAGAAAATTAAGAAGTATGGAAACTGCAGCCTTATTAACCTGGATCTCACCGGAGGTGGTATTGGGAGCACATACGCGTTCGTTGAGGAATATAAAAAATCCGGCAGAAGAGAATCACTTCATCAAATTGATATAAATCCGACATTGATACCTGAGAAGGTCAATTATATGATCTCACTTAACCTCCTCAATCAATTGGATATTCTTCTGGTTGATTA
Source organism: uncultured Bacteroides sp. (assembly GCA_964599785.1). Lineage (GTDB taxonomy): Bacteria > Bacteroidota > Bacteroidia > Bacteroidales > SM23-62 > LJUQ01. The sequence continues at coordinate 11,599 of CAZRHW010000018.1, forward strand.
TATAAAAAAATATATCGAATATCCTGAATCAGAAATCAATGATTTCAGGAAGAAGATACAGGAAAACCACCTGGCATTGCTTGAACCGGGAAGATCATGTCTAATTACCGATGAAGAGGAATTGGTTTTTAACAGCAAAAATCAGTTGATAAAAAGAAAAAAATTGATCTATACAACCTTGCCTGCAGGAATAAAACGACAAAGCTGGAAATGGATATTTGACACAACCGGAGCATACAATACAGGTAATAGGACTGAGTTCTCAGTCGTAGCTATTGATATATAAGTAATTGAATTATAAATTTTTGAAGGAAG
>CAZRHW010000019.1:0-11871 GCA_964599785.1 uncultured Bacteroides sp.
ATAACATATAACATATAACATATAACATATAACATATAACATATAACATATAACATATAACAAATAACAAATAATCTGAAACAATAGTAATTACAATATATACTTTTATCGGCAATTGATCAAAAACTCACATCATATAACATATAACATACAACTTGTAACTTGTAACTTGTAACTTGTAACCTTTTAACATACATTATCATGAAAACAAAACCATCTTTAATTATTTATCTCGCTTCAATCATTTTATTTATGTTTCCTTTTTTACTCTCTGCTCAGGATCTTCAGCCGGTTAAACTTCCACAACCACAAATGGAGGGAGGAAGGCCTCTGATGGAAGTATTGAAGGACAGAAGTTCTTCCCGTGTATTCAGTGGTGAAAATCTGCCCATCCAGACACTTTCAAATTTGCTCTGGGCAGCATTTGGCATCAACCGGCCTGAATCCGGGAGACGCACAGCTCCGTCGGCAAATAACAGGCAGGATATAGATATATATGTTGCTACTGCCGATGGCCTTTATCTTTATGATGCAAAAACCAATGCGTTAATTCCTGTCGTTACAGGTGATTTACGTGCCCTGACCGGTACTCAGGAATACGTTAAAGATGCACCTGTAAACCTCATATATGTATCGGATTTTACAAAATTGGGTGATGGGGATGAAAGTGGAAAGTATAGTACGGCTTCTGCTCACACCGGTTTCATTTCTGAAAACGTTTACCTTTATTGCGCTTCTGAGGGATTGGCAACAGTTGTGCGTGGTTCGGTAGATAAACCAGCCCTTGAAGTAGCAATGAAATTACGCCCGGAACAAAAAGTGATCCTCGCCCAGACAGTAGGGTATCCTGGAAATAATGAGTAATATACCGGAGCTTAACTGGAGGGTATAATATGTCTGCGATAATAGCTTATTGCGGATTGACATGTCACACATGCCCCATTTACATGGCAACAAGGGAAGATGACCCGACGGAACAGAAAAGAATGAGAGTTGAGATCGCCCGGCAATGTCAAGAACAATACAGAATGGAATATAGTCCGGAAGATATTACAGACTGTGATGGTTGCCCGATAGCAGGAGGAAGATTGTTCTCAGGATGTAGCAATTGTTTGATCCGTGAATGCGCAATGCAACGTGGATATGAAAATTGCGCCTGGTGCAGTGAGTATGTTTGTGATAAACTTGAAAAATTGTTTGTTTCGGAGCCATCCGCCAGGAAAAGACTTGACGGGATCAGGAATAGTAATCTTTAAATTCATTAAATTGCATTCTTATCAACTAACCACCAGGAAACACTAAGGATTTCATAAGGGAACTCAAAGATTTATAATGAAATTTCTTTTTGCAGCACGTTGTGTCTCTTGAAGGTTTGTTATATTGTTAAATTATTAGCGTGCATTATTATGTCCATTCAATCATTTAAAATCATAGGAGGAATTATGAAAAAAATTTATCAATTAATTATTTTATCAATTATAGCCTTGCTGTTTGGTTGTACTTCCAATGAATGGATTTCCCTTTATGACGGTACAACCCTGAACGGCTGGCAGGCATCAGAAAATGCAGATTCATGGAAGATCGAAGATGGTGCTATTGTCACAAGCGGACCTACTTCGCATCTGTTTTACGTTGGCGAAACGAACGATCATAACTTCAAAAATTTCGAGCTTAGGGTTGATGTAAAAACTACACCAGGTTCCAATTCCGGTATTTATATTCATACTGATTTCCAGGAAGGAGGTTGGCCGGAAAAGGGTTACGAGTGCCAGGTCATCAATTCCAATCCTGAAACAGAGCCGGGAGGATATATTGAACATAAGATGACGGGTAGTTTATATGCTATTCGTAATGTCTGGAAAGCCCCTGTGATGGATAATGAGTGGTTCAGCTATCATATTGTTGTACAGGGTAAGACCATCAGGACTTATATCGATGGTAACCTGATGGTGGATTATACTGAACCGGAGAATACTTACAGACCTGAAAACATGAAAGGGCGCCTGCTATCGTCCGGCACCATTGCACTGCAATGCCATGATCCCGGTAGTATAGTTTATTACAAGAATATAAAGATCAAACTTTTACCTGATGATCTGGTAACCCCGGGCACTCCCCAGGAAGATCCTGAATTTGAGGTAAAACTTATTGATCTTTCAGCCAATAATTTCCCTCTTATCGATTTACATACACATCTGAAAGGTGGTTTGACAGCAGAACAAGCCCTGGAAAATGCCCGCAAATATGGTTTTACCTATGGGTTTGCTGTGAATTGCGGATTAAAAATGGGATTTGAAACGGATTCGGCACTGCGTGCATTCATTCAGACCTATAAACGACCTGCAGGAACCTGGTTTGCCATGCAGGCTGAGGGCCGTGAGTGGCTCGACCTGTTCTCTAAAGAAACTATTGACCAGTTTGATTATGTGTTCACCGATGCCATGACATGGACAAATGATAATGGAAAACGTATGCGGTTGTGGATCAAGGATGAAACAGAAGTGGGTGATCCACAGGATTTTATGGACCAGTTAGTTGACCGCATTGAGAAAATCCTGAATAATGAACCGGTTGATATTTATGTGAATCCAACTTACCTTCCCGCTGAGATTAACGAAATGTATGATGCTTTATGGACAACTGAACGAATGGATCGTGTGATCAAGGCACTGGCAGATAATAATGTAGCCCTGGAGATCAATGCCAAATTACAACTGCCCACCCCGGTATTTATTAAGAGAGCCAGGGACAATGGTGTTAAATTCTCCTTCGGTACCAATAATGGTGGACCAAATGATTTGGGAAGACTGGAGTATTGTATCGATATGGTTCAGGAATGCGGTTTGACACCGGATGATATGTGGATTCCGGGGAAATAAGTAAGGTTTGTGCGCAGATATGGAGAGGGCATTAAATTATTTCAATATTTTTTGGTTTTAATCTGATTGTACTATCATTCTCAAAAACATAACTCCCTCTGCATGAAATATTCTCACCTGATTTTAATTCTTTTATTTGCCCTGGTGAGTTTTAAATCTTTATCCGTCCTAATGTATTACCCGTTTTGATCCCTATTAGTTGCCACTTACCAATAATCAATGAATTAATCTCGTCTATATCTTCGTCACAATTCACCATTATGAGAAACAAAAAATAAATAATTATAGATTTCATTAATCTAATTGTGATGAATGGATTCCTGAGTTGTCTATATTTCAATTTCTAATTTTGCTTAATTATATATATCCCCTTGCCGGTCCCGATCCATATCTGGTCCAAAGGATCATTTTCAATAACGAATACACCTTCAAAAGAAATGTCTTGATAGCCATCATAGTACCATTTTTGCCCGTTATATACGGCAAATTTTGCATCACCCGCCGAAATCGATGCCCAGATATTTCCTTTGGAATCCGTATTCATTATTCCAACATATCCCAATGAATTACCTTGTTCGTCAACAGGATTATTGATAATACATTTTTTTCCATCAAATTGGATGATATTAGGCCGTGTAATATCCCATAAGCTGGATAAACTGTAATCTATGGATATTACAATAATATTATTTCTCCCAATCGCAATATCTCCAAAATAATATGGTTGAAAACCCAAATCCGAATCAGTAAAAATTGTCCAGTGGCCGTTTTCTATTTTAACTAGGCATGCACCGCCGACTGTTTCACTCATGGCTAACCATACATGGTTGTTATTATCTATAACTATATCCCGGATTGAATTATCCGGCAGTGGTGAATTCTCAGGAGTATAGGATTTCCAGTTTTTCCCGTCAAAGGTCATCAATCCACCTTCTCTGAATCTGCAGGAAGCCAGCCATAAAACATTATGCTTATCAATACCAATTGACCAGATAACATCTTCCAGCAAAGGTGAGTTTGATGTATTGTAAACTTCAAATCCCTCGCCATCGAACTTTATCAATCCATAGGTTCCTAACCATATGATATCATCATGATCAACTTTCAGGTCCCATATCACCAGACTATCCGGCAGGGTGGAATTTTTCGAGTTATATACTGTAGCTGATACGCCATCGAATTTTATCAATCCCTGTTTAAATGTACCGATCCAGGCATTTCCTTTGCTGTCAAAATCTATTGCGGTGACAAAATAATCGGGTAAAATGTATGATGAGGTATCAAAAAGAATTTCATCAAAAATCAATGATTCCTTTTCACAACCAATGGTTAAAAGGCATAACAAAATAGTACTGGTTGAAATAAATCTGTTCATCATGAATCCATTCGGGAATTATTAATGATTCAGGCAGCTGGATTTAATTTAATATAAATAAAAAGTGACAGGACCAGTCCAGGTTGAATTCTGGTTATTCTGTATCTTCCTGCAAACAGCATATCACTGTTCATGATGGTTTATTATTGAAAAAGATTATAAATATAAGATGATATATATTGAAGAAAGGTTGCTTCACAATTAATTATTGGATAAAAGAATCTGTATTAATTTTTTCGAAAATAAATCACTTATTTTTATAGAGCTCTGGATTTCATTTTATTCAAATCTAAAGTTTACTCTGAAAAGCAATAATTATTGGGCTGATGCCACGCAAGTTTTTGATTTTCAATGATTCCAGCTCTATGGCTGGGGATACGTCAAGTTGCTTTTATCATTAGCTTTAGTCCGGAATTAATATTTCGGAATCAATTTTTGGAGAAGTCTCAATTTATCGAAGATCTAATTCGTCAGGTATTTATTGATTCCAATCTCACAACATGTTAAATAAATCATCATGAAAAAAATTATCATCGTTTTAAATCTTTTTTTCATATCCGGGTTAACCTGTCTTCATGCTCAGGATCTCCTTGATTCGATTCAGACACCGGAAGAAATTATTACCAGGATTTATGAATTAGTGACATTTGAAGCAGGAACAACTCCGGATTGGGACATTGTAGGGTCATTATTTTTACCGGAAGCAGTTATTGTCTTGCGCACCAGCAGGGAGAGTACCAGTGTTTTTACAGTTGATGGGTTTATAGATGATTTTATCAATTTTATTGAACAAGGTGGGGTGGAGAAGTCAGGTTTCAAGGAAGATATCTTACAAATGAAACCAATTGTGTTTGGAGATATGGCCAGCATTTGGGTACTGTATGAAGCCAGCATTCCCGGTTCCCAACGTCCTCCACAGCAAGGTATTGACTTCTTTTCATTAATTAAAAAGGAGGGACGTTGGTTCATTGTTTCAATAACAAATGAAATCCCGACTCCTGAGAGGCTGGTTCCGGAGATATTCGGTAATTAGAAAGCAGTTATTGGAATTTATAATGTCACAGGTCTATAAACCTGCAAGTCTGCTAGTCCACGAGCCCGCAAGTTTGCAATCGCGCAGGTTTACGAATCCCCGAATCTTAAAACTGTTAAATTTGCTGCCAGGCAGGTCTGTGAATCTCCGTTCCTGATAACCTGTGGTTGAATCGGTCCTAATAGACCACAAGTTCCCTTGCCTTGCTCAGCATGATATGTTTCCGAATGCTTGTTTTTGTAATACAGATTTATGTATTGTTGCTTGATTAATGAATATTTACAGGCAATGAAAATTTCCTTATTATAAAATGAAACTGAAGATAATTATTTCCGTTTAAACAACTGTCAAACTTTAAAAATTGAAGAGTATGAGAAAAATATTCGGGTTAAAGTTTATTGTGTCAATGCTATTGGCTGTAGTTGTAATAATCATGATGAACAGTTGTCAGAAAGATGATGAAAAGAATGATCCACCTGAACTGCCGCCTGTTGCGTCCTTACTTATGGATTTTTCTGATTTTAATAATCCTGATGATACCGTATCAAACATAAAAGCAATTGATACCTATAAGAACTGGGGGCATGCTTATGTAACGGTTGGTTTCTGGAATATCCTGGCGACAGTATCAGTGGGTATCCCCGTTATTGCCTATGCAGAAGCTTTCAATCATCAGCCGGTATACCTTGGTGAGAATTCCTGGCAATGGTCATATGAGGTAACAGTCAGTCCGGTGATTTATACTATTAAATTGATATCCAAACGAATTTCCAATGAGGAATTCACTATGAAAATGCTGGTAACTAAATCGGGTTTGCAAGGATATGAAGATTTCAAATGGCTGGAAGGAACGGTACGGTATAACAGGACGGGTGCTTCCTGGATTTTGTATGAAAATCCGGATAATCCTGATGAAGTTATATCGATTGATTGGGAGATGGACTGGGAGGCTGATACCTATACCATTAAATACACATATATTAAACCGGGAGTAGCTGAGAGCGGCAGTTTTATTGAACATGGTGTAACTGATGAATCTCCATACGATGCTTATTATACTGTATCTGTATCTTCTAACACTGTTGAAATCGGATGGGATAGAACTACAAAAGCAGGGAGGATTAAAGATCCCTTAAAATTCGGAGACACTGAATGGTACTGCTGGGATGAGGATCTAATTGATATAGAATGTCAATAAATAAAGGAGATTCAACACTTAAATTAAAGGGCCATCAGGCCCTTTTTTATTTTCCGGATATTTTATAGGCCAGGATGACAGATTGCCCGAAATTACAGCAAGTGTTATATAACATAAAGAACCGGGAATGATAATTAGGGGGGATATGGATTAATGACTGGATCCTTTATAGCGATCCAGTCACTTTAAATGACTGGATCATTCGCGAAGCTATATCCAGTCTTTAAGTCTATAATCCTGTGATTCAATTAATTAGAGTATTTTGCCATTCGGAATCCGGTCCATATGATACCAATGGCGAACAGAGCAATACCGATTATCCTGATAATTTGTTGAAGTGGGCCGAATAATGGTCCAAGCCCGAAAAGGGGAGCGCCAACAATGAACATCTGAATGCCGAATGTGGGTAGTCCATCAACCAATCTGCAGGCAAACCCCAATAGTAAATAACCAAGACTGAAAAATAAGCCACCCGTTATCATTACACCAATAAGAGGTTTATTTGTATAAAGGGGACCATCGAACAATAAAAGATTAGAGTTGCTATCAGCTAAAATTTTCCATACAAACGTTTCCCAGAGTAACTGACCTCCAAGCAGTATCAGTCCAAAAACTGCAAGAATATACCCTGCCGTGCCAAACTGCTTCTTGATCTCGATCTGCATATAATGCAAACCGGTCAGGCCAACAACACCAAAAAGCGTACTGCAAACACCAAGTGCATTAACCCATGTCCAATCGGGATCCGAAACCAGTGGCACAATAGAAGTCTTCAGTTCAGCGATAGGGAGTGTTATTCCGTATATAACCCAGTATATAAGAAAAATTGAACCAAAAACTATGTTAAAAATACCAGCTAATCTGATAAAAGCTTTCATGGTTTAATATAATCGGTTTTGAATAACTAATTTATTAAAAATATTTATTGTTCTTCTTGTAAATAAACACAATTAAATTAACAAAGTTATTAAATCGAATTAGTCATACCTTCCTTCATGTCGTTATTTTTTATATTGTTTCATGTCCTTAGTTTGGCGAGACCGACATTACAATAATTTACCCGCTCTCTTAAATAATAAGTTGTATCGGCTGGTTTTAGAAAAACAATAACCGGATTACTGCCAGTCCGAACAGGAATCTCTATTAATCGTGGTTTCCGATCACCAGAACGCAGTTCGCCGTATTATTCGCCGAATCCGCCATTTGGCGGAGCAGGCAGGTCTCCGCCCGAAGATCCCTTTCGGTGCAGGAGGACAACTCCCAGTTCCCCTGCCCGCCCTCCTGACCGAGTCATTCGGGCAGGAACGTACCGTTCGGCACGGGCGGGCACCTCTTTCGTCCAAAGATCCTCGTTTAGTCAGGGAAGGCAGCTCCCAGCTCCTTAACTATTCTCTTGCCAGCATTGGATTATTATAAGAGATTTTTTGATTTATTTCAAAATCATAAAGTGTCAACATTCTCAGGTTATAATAAGCCAGCCAGTATGATTCAAGCGATGACATATAATCATTTTTAGCTCCTTCCCGTTCGGCCAGGGAAATATTCAGATCTGTAATGCTGATTTCACCGTTCTGAAATTTTTTCAGTGAGATCAGGTAACCGTTTTCTGCCACTTTATCTGCTTCTTCGGCTGTGATCAGTTGATCTTTCAACAGGCTGAACTGCTCGACCTGCATGATTACTTCACGTTCAAAATCCTGCATGTCTTTTTGAACGTCATAAATAACAAGATCTCTTTGCGATTCAGCCAGTTTAACCTGGGATTCAGATCTTCCCCAATCAAGGATAGGAATACTGAGAGACAATTTCAGCATTCGCTGTTTTTCCGGATTTTCATAAACACCGGCCAGGTAATCCGCACTATTTGAAAGACCATAGCTTCCTGATAAGGTTGCACTGAGACCGGTATTCCGTTTAGCCTGGGTAAGTTGCCTGTCAGCTTCTATTACCCGGCGATCAAATTCCAGTGCTTCTTTCCGGTTAGTTTTAGCTTCCGCCAGGGCTTTCGCAGGATCAATGTCGAACAGTACCATGTTAAGAGGAATAATCAGATCAATTTCCTGGTCCTGCTCGAGCCCAATATATGATTTCAACTCGAAATCAGCATTTTTCATATCCATACGGGCTTTATTCAACGACTTCTGGGCATTATAGACTGACAGTTTAATCCTGGAAAAGTCATTTTCAGATATTTTACCGAGTGCCCGTCTTGTCTCCGCTATCCTGAGGTTATCCTGACTGTTCTTTAAATTGCTTTCAGCGAGATTATAATTTGTCTGAACCTTCAGATATCTGAAAAATCTGGATGTTGCCCTGAGAGAAATCTCTTCAATATCTTCAACGAATTCTCTTTGTGCTTCCTCATAGATGAGTGGTTCTGTTTTTTTTGCCCATTTCATCCAGTTATACGCAAATATGGGTTGTACAAAACCGATACCGAATGGACTGCCTGAGAAATCGACATAATTATTATTGAAATCCTGCAGCCGGTAAAGAGAAGTTGCTGCATATACGTATGTGCCGGAAAGAGGGATTGACTGACTCAGGGAGAGCTGGGCGGAGGCCTGGGCATTTGATACCTGCCTGAACTCGATGTTTCCTTCCGGCTGAACTACAGGAGTGGTGGAATGTGTATAATTTGGCAGATCTCCTGTAAGGGTAAGCTGTGGCCTGAATCTGGTCTGAAAATTTTTCCATCTCCAGTAATAATTTACATTTTGGTTCTGAACGTATTTTATCGAGGATGAATGAGTGATAGCCAAATCAACAACATTTTTCAGACTCAGCGTTATTTTTTCATTCTCTGATTGAGCAATGCAATCATCTTCACTGATCCAACAAAAAAAAATTACTATGTGAGCAATTAGAATAGTTTTCATATGACTTTGTGATTTATGTTTAACGGATTTCTATTTCCTTGATTCGGCGGAATGAAGGGATATCAGAAATAATAATTTCTTCACCCTCTTCAAGACCTGAGGTGACTTCCACATACTCCGATCCTGTCAGTCCTGTCGTGATCTCTCTCCGGATAGCTTTCCCCGGTTTTACGACAAAAACCTCATGTTTGTCACCCCTGACAAATCCAGGTTCCTTTCTCACTCTAAGAACACTATCTTTCTGATTTTGAATAACCTGTATTTCTATATTCTGGTTTGAAATGAGTTTTTCATGATTGCTTTGATCCAGAAAAACATCGAACTGAAGCATATTATTTTCAATCAATGGCTTGATGTTACCTATCCTTCCGGGTAATTTTTCTTCATCAATCATTGCATATACAGCACCACCTGTCTTAACCAGGTCGGCATATTTTTCATCCAGTGATCCATTGATCTTGAAAGAAGTAAGATCAGACATACGAACCAACAACTGATCGCCATTTATTTTTTCCCCATCATTTCCATAGACAGCAAGTACAATTCCATCGGAAGGAGCTCTGACATTCATTTTTTTCAGCAGTTCCTGTTTTTCTTCAAGTTCCTTTTCCTGTATCCCTATCTCCAGCAGCAATCCTTCCTCCTCAGCATCAATTTGTTGTATGCGGATAGAGTTTTTTTCAAGAATCATTTCCAAATCCTTTTCAGCGAGTGTCAGTTCCTGTTTTGTTTTTTCATACTGGGCCGGGGAAATACCTCCTACCTCCAGCAATTGTTCCTGGTTGACAAGCTCGGACTTAAGTGAGGCGATTCTCAGTTTTTTTACCTCTACATTATAATCGAGATCAACGGTTATGCTGCGCGCGTTAAGCCTGTTTTTCCGAAGGTTGTTCCTTTTAACTTCCAACTGATCCGTCAGGTCTTCAATATTATCCTCAATACTCTTAGGATCGAGGATGAGTATGATATCGCCTGCTTTAACACGACTGCCTGCGACCTTAACTATTCTGGTCAGAACACTGTTTGCAGGACTCAGTATGACAACTTCATTTCCAGGTACAACAGTCCCTTTTGCCTGTGTGGATAAAATAACCGGTCCCCTGTCGATCTGTGCCGACTCAAATTCACCGGGATGCAGGGCAGGAGTGAACAGAAACCTGACTCCGGTGTAAATTAATCCTCCAAGGATAATTCCGGCAATAATAAAAAGGATGATGTAAGTCTTTCTTTTATTTTTCATATTTGATGAAGATAAAATGTTGTGTGATTAAACCAGTGATCATTATATTTACACGTTTGCAGCATCGCTCAGAGTCTTAAATAACACTACTAAATATCTGAATATTAAATTAAATAGCCGGTTCCCTGAAAAATCTTCCAGAAAATCAACTTAAAGTACAAAATACGATTAAAGTTATTACTGAAAAGGATGCAGTAAAACTATATTTTTTTGGAGGATTCTCCTAAAAAAGCGGGAATAAGCTTAAAAATAACTGATCTGAATTTTAATGGATCATGTATCTTTTTTCTTCCTTTTGTTGCACCGTTCATTTATGAGTCCCTGACTTGTAATTGGCAAAAGAACAGATGCAATTGTTAAGTAAACAGAAATCATAGTAATGTAAATCCATGCTATCATTAAACTGAAGATGCCTGCAAGCTTAAGAAGTTTTAATTTGTTGATTACGGGTTCGGCAATACCGCAAATTACATACACCAATCCTTTTACTATGAATTATTAATGTCTTATTTGTTAATAATTTCTACTGAAAAAAATTATTATTCATGCTTTTGACTTTTTCTGTACAATTCGAATTCCCCAGTATTATTTTTATAGGTGAGTGCATAATGGTGGATAAAAATATCATTAAAACCTGCCATACACGTATCCATTAACTCTTGGTTGTTTCTAATAATAAATACAAAATCAATAATTTCAGGATCATTATCACTATTGGTCTTCCAGTACAGACATTGTGAAAGCGAATCAACATCACCAAACAGCATATCCGGCATCTCATCGTTATTCCAGTTAACGGGAAAATAATCCAGTTCTGCTTCATAGTTTTCCAGGATAATCATTGGTTTATCAATTCCGAGATAGTTGGAGAGATGACCGTATATCCATTTACCGGATTGGTTGACAGGCAGAACGGTGGAAAATGGAGGAATAAGAATCGAAGCTTTTTCAACTTCGAGGGCAGCCTGGTTGTTTTCTTTCCCTGTCCGGAAATAAATACTCAAAAGGAAAGAATTCAATACAAGTATGATCAGAAGAACCGGTAACTTGATCACAGGGATCATCTCTCTCGAGGCAATCCATGTAATCAGTATGAGGAAAAAGAACAATAACAACCTTGAAGAGATGAAACCCCAGTACCCATGGTAACCATCCGGTAAAACAAAATAAAGAATCAGAATAATGAACGAGATCAGAAGCCATCGATCGTGAGGCCGAAGGTGAATCATCCTGTTAAACCTGATTCTGAACGGCTTTCGTTCTATTT
>CAZRHW010000020.1:0-11605 GCA_964599785.1 uncultured Bacteroides sp.
GCTACACTCGAAGCAAAAGTTGACAATGAAAAGGAGAATCTCAAAGCTGAGTTCAACAAGTTGCTGTTGAAACATGAGGAGGATATGAAAGCGTTAAAAGATGAATTGAATAAAAAGAATAAATAAACATTTTTAACCTGTTGTATTATTGAAACGGTTAAGTTATTGACTTATAGATTTTTTTTGTAGAGCCGCGCCGCGGTGCGGCTCTACAAAAATCCGATTTAAAATATCTTCGGCTTAATAGCACAACTCGTATTTTTTAATTAAATCTTATTGCTTTAATGGGGCTGATCCGGCTGATGATCATTGAAGGTATGATGAGGATCATTAAAATAACCAGGCATACACCTATATTTAAGGCCAGAAGGTGAAATAAATTCAGGTTAATAGGGACTGTTGTGAGGTAATATGATGACTGGTCGAGCTTCAGTATACTGAATTCCTTTTGAATAAGGCAAAGTGTCAATCCTATCAGGTTTCCCCAGAATAATCCTTTTATGATCAGGAATCCTGACTGGTAAAGGAATATTCTCCGGATACTGAGGTTGACAGTTCCCAACGCTTTTAAAATACCTATCATATTTGTTCTGTCGAGGATCAGGATCAATAATCCTGAGACCATATTAAATCCGGCTACAACAATCATCAACAGGAGTATTATTAACACATTAACATCCTGGAGGTTGAGCCAATCAAAAATCTGCGGATATTTATCACGAATATTGACGACCTTCAGACGTGAACCATCTTCTTCAAATCCAAATCCTACAATATTCATTACCTGGTAGGTTAGTTCTTCCAGACGGTTGAAATTATTTACGGATAATTCAAAACCACTGATTTGATTATCAGTCCAATCGTTTAAGCGCTGGATATGGGATATGTCGGCGAGTACGAAAATCCGGTCAAATTCTTCAAGACTTGTTTCATAGATCCCTGAAACTTCAAATCTTCTCATTCTTGGAGGGTCCTGTATGAAATACATGATGAATTCATTTCCGACATGCAGCTTCAGGAGAGTGGCTAAATATTTTGAAATAACTACCTTATTGGTTCTGACAGAATCACTGACAATGAAAATATCACCTTCAGTAAGATAATTCTTAAAGAAGTCCCAGTTAAAATCACTTCCGATACCTTTCAGTACAACTCCCTGGATGTCTGTACGGGTTTTTATGATACCGGCTTTTGTAGCAAAAGACTGAATATTCAGAATATATGGTTCAGCGCGAAGTTTTGTGAGAAATTCCTGGTCTTTCTTTACAGGTTGTGTCTCGTAAGAGATATTTGAATCATAATTGAGGATCTGGATATGAGATCCGAATCCGATCACTTTATTTGTGATTTCATTCTTGAAACCTGTTACTACTGAAACAGCTACAATCATTACGGCAAGACTGAGGCCAACTCCAAAAACGGCAATTGAAAGGATAGACCTCGAAATAGTTTTTTTTGTTTCTTTGTCGAAGATAAGTCTGCGTGCTATGAAGAATTCAGTATTCAAGGGATAAGAGAAATGTTCGTTACAAAAATAATAAATTATCAAAGGGGATAGGTTAATAATGAAGAAGGCTATGGTTAAAGAAGAATAGTTGTCGGTTGTCAGTTGTCGGTTGGAGTGAAAGTGCGGGAGTTGGAAATTGTGAAAGTACAATGAAGTGAAATTGTGATACAGTCTCAACGGAAAAAAGGGAGTTAGATCCTTGTATTCTTTTTAAATTTGAAGATCAATGATATCTTTGTTTTTCAAACACCAACAAATTGAAAAAAAGTAATTTTCGTTCGTTATTAACATTAACGGTAACTTTTCTGTTAATGTTCAAAACAGGCTGCCAGGGTGAAGAAAGAATAATCCCGGGTGCGGAAAGGACAGATTTATATTTAAGTCTGCTGACAGGGAAAAAAGTTGCTATTGTTGCCAATCAGACTTCTTTGATCGGAAGCACTCACCTGGTTGACAGCCTGGTGTCACTGAATATTGATATACGGAGGATATTAAGTCCTGAACATGGTTTTCGGGGTGATCAACCCGACGGAGCTTTGATCGGTAATGGTACAGATAAAAGAACGGGAATACCTATTAAGTCCTTATATGGAGGAACCAATAAACCTGATTCCAGTGCTTTGAATGATATTGATCTGGTTATATTTGATATTCAGGATGTCGGGCTCAGGTTTTATACATATATTTCGACTCTTCATTATGTTATGCAGGCCTGTGCGGAGTATAACATACCTTTGATATTACTTGACCGGCCAAATCCCAATGGATTTTATATTGACGGACCAATTCTTGAACCTGAATTCAGATCATTTGTCGGGATGCATGAAGTTCCGGTCGTTTACGGAATGACTATAGGTGAATACGCCGGGATGATCAATGGTGAAGGTTGGCTTGGGGATTCTCTGAAATGTGATCTGGATGTTATTCCCTGCCGGAATTATACTCACAATTCAAAATACCATTTGCCTGTTAAACCTTCTCCTAACCTTCCGAATATGAACTCTATTTACCTGTATCCATCCACTTGCCTGTTTGAAGGGACTATTGTTACTGAGGGACGGGGGACGGACTTTCCTTTTGAAGTATTCGGTCATCCGGATCTGCAGAATTGCAGTTTCACATTTATTCCTGAATCCAAACCCGGTGCTGCTGCAAATCCGAGATACCTCGGGAAAAAATGTTATGGAATGGATCTCAGGGAATTCCGTACATCAGGTGATGAAAGGCCAGGTAAGATCGACCTTTCATGGGTAATATTTGCATACAATAACTACCCTGATAAGGAGCACTTTTTTACCAGTTATTTTGAAACCCTTGCCGGGACTGTTTTCTTAAGGCAACAGATCATCATGGGTATGACTGGAGAGGAAATCAGGAAGACCTGGAAAGAGGGATTGGAGGAGTTTCAGAAAACGAGGAAAAAGTATTTGTTGTATTCTGACTTTGACTAATTCGGATTGAGGGTATGAATCACACTTAAATCCTTCCGGGATATATTCTCAGTGCTTCAGCCAGGCATTCCATTGCATTTCTAAGATCATCAATTTTCAGGACATATGCTATTCTGACCTGTTGTCTTCCGAGTTCAGGTTTGGAATAAAATCCTGAGGCAGGAGCCAGCATAACTGTCTGGTTTTTCAATTCAAAGTCGCTCAACAGCCACTGTGCAAATTTATCCGCATCATCAACAGGCAACTGCGCTATGGTATAGAAGGCGCCTTTAGGCATCGGGCAGATCACACCATCCATTTGATTCAGGGCTTCGACCATAAAGTTTCTGCGTGCGATGTATTCCCTGTACACTTCATCGAAATATTCATCAGGGGTATCAACGGCGGCTTCACCAAGTATTTGTCCCAATCCGGGAGGGCTTAACCTGGCCTGGGCAAATTTCAAAGCTGTTGCAAGGACATCTTTATTTTTAGTTACCAATGCCCCGATTCTGGCTCCACAGACGCTGTATCTTTTTGAAATTGAGTCGACAAGAATAACATGCTGTTCAATACCTTTAAGGTTCATGGCTGAAAAGTGAGTCAGCCCATCATAGCAAAATTCACGGTAAACTTCATCACAGAACAGGTAGAGATCATGCTTCCTGATAATTTCTCCCAACTGTTCAAGTTCTTCCCTTGAATAGAGGTATCCTGTTGGATTATTTGGATTACATATCATGATTCCCCTGGTTTGTTCGGTGATCAGGCTTTCGAATTCCCCGGCAGGTGGGAGGGCAAAACCGTTCTCTATCCTGGAAATGACAGGGATTACCCTGACACCTGCATTGACTGTAAAACCATTATAATTTGCATAATAGGGTTCAGGTATAATAATTTCTTCTTCGGGATTAATAGTAGACAAAAGGGCGAAGAGTATCGCTTCAGATCCGCCTGTTGTGACCAGCATTTCTGTATGATCAACCTGTATCCCATGATGCCGGTAATAATCTGCAAGCTTACGCCGATAACTTTCGTTCCCGGCGGAATGACTGTAAGCTATGAACGTTTCTTTCAGGTTTATGATCGCATTGAGTGCGATTCCGGGTGTTGGTATATCAGGTTGACCTATATTCAGGTGGTAGACTTTCCTTCCTTCTCTTTTGGCTTGTTCAGCAAAGGGTACCAGTCTCCTGATAGGGGATTCAGGCATCTGCATGCCCTTGATAGAAATTTTCGGCATAATGTAATTCTTATTACTTTTTTGAGGTTTGAAGTTTGTTATTCTTTTGGCTTCACTCTTCCTTTAATAAATAATCTGACCGGGGAATTCGGAGCATTGGAATATACCGTTATTACTTTTGTAAAAGCACCTACCCTGTATGTATCATAAGTGACTTTTATAATCCCCGATTCACCTCCTTTTACAGGCTCACCTGTCCATTCGGGTACAGTGCATCCACAGGTTGACCTTACATTGAATAATATAAGGGGTTCTTTCCCTTTATTTTTAAAAACAAATTCACAGGTTCCGTTACCGCCATAATCCAAATCTCCGAAATCATAAGTATTATTTTCAAACTTGATCTTTGCTTCTTGCTTTCCTGTTTTGTTTCCAGGATTATCTGAGCAGGCAAATAATCCGGTAAGAAATAGAATAATAATATATAATCTGAAATGATACATTGTGATGTTGATTTATGATTATACAAAAATAGTGGAATATTGTAAAAAAGAATATATTTAAAAGAAGTAATGCACACCAGGTGACTTCGAATCACCCGGTGAGATGATTTATCAATAAATTCTTAATTTTGGAGATATTTTATAAATCGATACCACATTATAAGTATCAGCATATCAATTAATTGTATTGAATAATGGAAATTTCTTCCAAATATGATCCTTCAAAGACAGAAGATAAATGGTATGCTTACTGGCTGAAGCATGGTTTTTTCAGATCAGAGCCGGATAACAGGGAACCATATACAATTGTCATTCCCCCTCCAAATGTCACGGGGGTACTGCATATGGGGCATATGTTAAATAATACTATCCAGGACGTACTGATCAGGAAGAAGAAAATGGAAGGTAAAAATACTTTGTGGGTTCCCGGCACCGATCATGCATCGATAGCAACAGAAGCCAAGGTAGTTGCAAAGCTGAAGGAAGAGGGGATCAAAAAAAGAGATCTGACAAGGGAGGAATTCCTGAAACATGCCAGGGTCTGGAAGGAAAAGCATGGAGGGATTATTCTTGAGCAGTTAAAAAAATTAGGAGCCTCATGTGATTGGGAACGGACAAGTTTTACGATGGATGAGCATTATTACAAAAGTGTTATTTATGTATTTGTCGATCTTTATCGTAAGGGATACATTTATCGTGGGACACGTATGGTTAACTGGGATCCCCAGGCAAAGACAGCAGTATCTGATGAAGAGGTTATATACCGGGAGGTTAAATCGAAGCTATATTATGTGAGATATAAAATAGAGCATGCTGAGGAGTGGATCACCATAGCCACGACACGTCCGGAAACCATTCTTGGGGATACAGCCGTGGCAGTGAATCCGGATGATAAGCGGTATTTAAATTTACATGGGAGGAGGGTGATTATTCCTCTTGTAGAACGGTCGGCCCCGGTAATTACAGATCATTATGTTGATAAGGAATTTGGAACAGGGGCATTGAAGATCACCCCTGCTCATGACGAAAATGATTATGAGATTGGGATCAGGCATGATCTTGAAACTGTAGATATATTAAATGATGACGGTACGTTAAGTGATGAGGCACATTTTTTTGTAGGCAAGGACCGTTTTAAGGCTAGGGATGAGATAGTAAAAGAGCTGGAAAAAAGAGGTCATCTTGTTAAGGTTGAGAATTACATTAATAAACTGGGATTTTCCGAACGCACTGATGCTGTTATTGAACCGAGGCTGTCGCTGCAATGGTTCCTCAGGATGAAGGAATTGTCAGTGCCTGCCCTGGAAAACGTTCTGAATGGCAATATCAAACTTCATCCCGCAAAGTTTGTCAATACTTACCGGTACTGGATGGAAAATGTTAAAGACTGGTGCATATCCAGGCAGTTATGGTGGGGTCACCGGATCCCGGCTTATTATATCAAAGGGACAAATGATTTTGTTGTTGCTGCGTCTGTTGAAGAAGCGCTTGAAGAGGCAATGAATAAAACCCGGAATACAGGGCTTCTGGAAACCGATCTGAGTCAGGATGAAGATGTACTTGACACGTGGTTCTCATCATGGCTCTGGCCTATTGCAGTTTTTGACGGTATACGCAATCCTCAGGGTCGTGATTATCAATACTATTATCCCACGAATGATCTTGTAACTGCTCCTGACATTCTTTTCTTCTGGGTGGCACGCATGATCATGGCGGGATATGAATATGCCGGTAAGAAACCGTTTAATAATGTTTATCTGACTGGTACTGTGAGAGATGCCGGCAGGCGAAGAATGTCAAAATCATTGGGAAATTCACCGGAGCCGCTTGATTTAATCAGAAAATATTCAGCAGATGGCGTTCGTGTAGGTATGTTGCTCTGTTCCCCGGCAGGAGGAGATCTGTTGTACGATGACAGTCTGCCGGAACAGGGAAGGAATTTTGGAAACAAAATATGGAATGCTTTCAGGCTTGTTAAACAATGGAAAGTTCCCCCGGTATTATCTCAACCGGACAATGCCGTTGTTGCCATTGAATGGTTCTATAGCAGGCTTCAACAGGGGATCAGGCAGATTGAGGATCTGTTCAGGAATTATAGAATCTCGGAAGCCCTGATGGCTGTATACCGGCTTTTCTGGGATGAATTTTCAGCCTGGTACCTTGAAAGTATAAAACCGGGTCCTGGCAAACCTGTTGATGGCAAAACGTATGATTCTACGATATACTTTTTCGATATTTTACTGAAATTGATACATCCTTTTATGCCATTCATTACAGAAGAGATCTGGCAACTGCTGGAAGAAAGAAAAGATGGAGATAGTATCATGATCCAGAAGCTCCCCGAGCCGGAAAAAGTTGATCACCGGATATTGAAAGATTTTGAGGAACTAAAGGAAACCGTAACTTCTATCAGGAATATCAGAAAAGAAAAGTCAATCCGGAACCGGGAAAGAATACGGCTCCAGGTAAAAAGGACTAACAGTGACTACAGGAATATCTTTGAACCTGTCCTTCAGAAACTTGGCAATGTTGAAAAGGTCGAGTTCACCGACGACAAAATTGAAGGGGCAATCTCATTTCGTGTTAAAAACACTGAATTTTACATTCCACTTCAGGACAAAATTGATCACGCTGACGAATGCAGGAAGATAAATGAAGAACTTCGCTATACCAGGGGATTCCTACAATCAGTATTGAAAAAGCTGGAAAACAGGAATTTCATTAAGAATGCCCCGGAAGAGGTAATTGAAAAGGAACGGAAGAAGAAAGAAGATGCTGAACAAAAGATAAAAATCCTGGAGGCCAGGATTGCGAGCCTCGGGGAATGAGGCACAATTCATTACACCCCTCTGTTTTTTATTCTGAATTATCTGCTTCAGTTTGATTGGAAGATAGTTTTACATTTTTAATACTTGCATTCAGTTCAAAGCCGATGAGTAAGGCAAGGGAATTGAAATAAAGCCAGAGAAGGATGACCATGGCAGTACCAATAGTTCCGAAGAATTTATTAAATTGATTAAAGTTGTTTATGATGTAAGAGAAAATAAGCGAGGTAACAATGATAAGAACACTTGAGAAGGTAGATCCTGCTGAGATAAATTTCCATTTCATTTTTCTTGAAGGACCAAGATAATAAAGAAATGAAACGGCAGTAAATATTAAGGCTACAACAATAATCCATTTACCGGTTATCATTACATAATAAGTAAAATCTCTTGTAAGGAATTCCAGTTCAGCCATTTTTCTAATAGCAAAACGGCTGAAAAGAATAAGGCTAACGGCACATGTCAGCAAAGAAAACAGGATGAACACCAATAAGGCTGAGATGGCTCTTCTTTCCAGCCAACTCCTGGTTTCAATAGTATGGTAAGAGGCATTAAATGCCACAATCATATGATTTAATCCATTTGTTGCAAAGAAAAGGGCGATGAATAGTCCGAAGTACTGCAATCCTTTTCTTTTAATAAACATGTCTTTTATTGTATTATCAAGGAGTTCGTAAACATTGGAGGGTAGAATATCTTTGATGAGACTGAGAAGCCCTTCCTGGAAATTATCAACCGGGATATAAGGAATAAGTGTAAACAGATAAATAATCGCCGGTAGTAAAGCGAGACAAAAATGAAAAGCAATTGAGGAAGCTCTTGTTGTCAATGCACCATTTAGAAGTCCTTTGATAAAGAAAGCAATTACATCATAGATGGGGATTCCTTCAAAGCCGGGCAAAGAAATCTGCCTTGCCCTATTTATCAGGGAGGCAGTCCGGTTATTCAGAAATTTAAATATTTTATTCTGCTTTGAAAAAAAAGACATTCATCAGGTTATAGCTTTCAAACTAAGATTAAGGCTTTTAATTTGATGTGTCATGGCGCCAATGGAGACATAGTCCACCCCGCATTCTGCATAATCACGAATAGTTTCCATTGTAATTCCACCGGAGGATTCAATTTCAAAACGCCCATTAATCAATTCCACAGCTTTTTCTGTATCGGAAACTGTAAAATTATCCAGTAGAAT
The DNA here is from genome assembly GCA_964599785.1 of uncultured Bacteroides sp. GTDB lineage: Bacteria > Bacteroidota > Bacteroidia > Bacteroidales > SM23-62 > LJUQ01. The sequence goes on from CAZRHW010000020.1 coordinate 8,641, forward strand.
CCGGTCAATACCACCAATATCAAGGATTTCCTGGACAGCGTTCAGATCATGTGCTTCAATTTCAATTTTCAGCCGGAGGTTTCTATCTGTAAGGTATCTGTGAGCTTTATCCAGTGCCTTTTTAATATTCCCCGAATAATGAATATGGTTATCTTTGATCATGATCATATCGTACAATCCCATCCTGTGATTTTCACCCCCACCTATCCTGACAGCTTCTTTTTCGAGGAAACGCATGCCCGGAGTTGTTTTTCTTGTATCCATTACCCTGGTCTTCAATCCATGCAATTTACTGACATAGCGTTCAGTTTGAGTTGCAATCCCGCTCATTCGCTGCATAATATTCAGGACGAGCCTCTCTACTTTCAGGATATCCCGTATATTTCCTGTTATGTAGAATGCTATGTCGCCCGGACTTACAAGTGAACCATCAGTTAAAATTACTTCAAAAACAGATTGGTCATCGATTTTGCGGAAAACTATTTCTGCCACGTTTATTCCGGCAATAATGCCTTTCTCCTTGACCAGTAGCATGGCTTTGCCTTTTTTGCCGGATGGTATACACGATATTGAAGTATGATCACCATCTCCAACATCCTCCCTGAGTGCATTGTTAATAAATGCATCCAGTTGTATCTCATAAGGTGTCTTCATCTTCTTGTTCAATGCGAAGTTGATGGATTAGAGGTGAACCATCCTGGTCCTTGATCAGGAAATATACGCGGAAATTCCCTGTTGATGTTGTAAGGCTGCCAATAGCATACCGGGAGGTTTCTTTACCTCCTTCAAAAATTATTTTGAATGACGTTGGATGATGGTCGGTGAAAAACTTCCTGAGTATCTGCTCTGCCTGGGTTTTACTATAAACATCCTCTTTATCGAGAATAACAAGCTCAATGTTTGTATAAAAGTACTTGGCCAGTTCAGCGGCATTACCTGCCCTTACGGAAAGGGTAATCCCTTCCGGAATCTCATCAGACTGATAGGTAAATGCAGATAATAAAAAAAATATAAGTATGAGGCCAAAACGATATATCCTCCTGTTTTTTTTCATTTTATATGGTACTTTATGTATAATTTATCAAAAACCAAACCAAGTTTTGCAGAAATATGGAGATTCATATTATGATAAATTACAAAATAACAAAATATTTCCGAAGTGTATAGTGAACTTGAAAAAGAATAGGGGGAAATAGTTCCTGGTTTCTGGTTTCTGGTTCAACATTGAATTTATAGAAATTCTGTCAAATTGGTTTAAATTAGTGGTTTGTATGATCATAAGAATAGTATAATGGTAGATTGGTTTATTGGTGTGTTTGGGTGTGGGATGGTGTTTGGTAAATTGCTGTTGGCATAATCCATTAGTATCATTTCAAAGTAATAAAACTGAAAAATGCCACTAAGACACCAAGACACCAAGCCACCAAGTTTCACAAAGAATTCTATTTCAATAAGTTCTATTTTGTGTATCTTGGTGCCTTGGTGGCCAAAACATTAGTTTTCGGAAGGGACTGACTATTCCAATTAAATAAAAACCTTTTAAGAGAATATATCATACAAGAGTTATATCCGAAGCACGTTATTTTATGAAAATCACATTAGTATTTGTCGGAAAGACGAAGAAGGATTTTATAACTGAAGGTATAAGGACTTATTCAAAACGGATCAGTTCTTATATTCCTTTCAACATTATTGAAGTACCTGAGCCAAAACATTCCGGTAAAGAATCTGAAACAGCTATAAAAGATGCAGAAGCAGAAAAGATCCTGAAATATGTTAACCGTGATGATCATGTGGTGATGCTTGATGAGCGGGGAAGAATGGTTTCATCGGAGGAATTTGCAGAATACATTGAAGGGAAGTCCGTCGGTTCCGTCAGGCATCTTGTATTTGTTATCGGTGGCGCTTATGGACTGAGTGATGAACTATATGATCGTGCTAATGATATCATTTCACTTTCGAGGATGACTTTTTCTCACCAGATAACCAGGATTATCTTTTTAGAGCAACTTTACAGGGCATTTTCTATTATCAGGGGGGAACCATATCATCATGGTTGATTAAGTTTGATTAATTTTACAAATCTGTTGTGTGTATGAAGCGACTAATTAACCTAACCTGCAACCTGCAACTTGAGTTAATTATTTTTAGTCATATGGCATCATGTGTAAAAAATACCATCGTTTTTCCTGAATTATGAATTTAAATAAGATTTACATACGACATTTCATTCTTCTTGCAATAGCTCTCATCCTGTTCTTATTTGGGACATTTTCCAACAAGCTATCATTTTATTCATTCAGGCAATACACTTTGCATAAAAGGTTTCAGGAGGACCTTTGTACAAAGGAATTTCAGCTTGATGATCTCCTGGATGATATGGATGAGAAATTCCGGAACTTTAACAGGAAAGATTTTTTTACGGATTTTACCGATCAGGAGCTGAATACTTTATCTGATGAAGGTATTTTATTATTTGTATATAAAAATGATTCACTTGTTTTCTGGTCGGATAATTCTCTTCCGATCGATCTGGTATATAATGATCATTTTTTCAGAGATCCTTCTTTCTTTCTTTCAAATGGATGGTTTCTCAGGAAGAAGAAGCTTTATGATCAGGTAAGGGTTATTGGGCTGGTCATCATTAAGAAAGAATATTCGTATGAGAATAAATTTTTGAAAAATGGATTTAATTCTGATTTCCTTCTTCCTGCTGCAACAAAAATAATCGATGATCAGTATTCTCGTTTCCCGGTATATAATTCACTTGGCGATTATCTTTTTTCTCTTGATTTCAGTAATATTGAGAAATACAGCAGGTTCCACCTTTATTTTGCCCTCATATGTTTTCTGGCGGGGATACTGTTATTTCTTCTCTCGCTAAGGTTTATCCTGAGTTCAATTGAGGAACAACGTAAAAAAAATACCGGGCTTTTCCTTTTTGCCATTATCACAGTTTTGTTAT
>CAZRHW010000021.1:0-972 GCA_964599785.1 uncultured Bacteroides sp.
TTATTAACTAACATAAGTTCGGCATAAGAATGAAAATTAAAAGTATTGTATTTCAATGGATTATTTTGTATATAGTTGAGCGTAACAGCTCTGATCCTGACAAAATGATATAAAATCTCATCCATCGGTAAGTTTAACTTTTCATAGCGGTTGATTTAAAATTATCAATTAGTGTTTTTGTAAGGCAAACACTTACAAAGAAATATGTAAAACACTTACAAAGAAACCTGTATTTATCCTATAGTAATTAGGTATATCATGTTTTATTTTTACATAAACAAGATTATATACAAAATTAGAAATTTGTATATGGGGATTGGTAGCTAAAGATTTCTCATTAAATATGTTTCGAAGACATTAATACGAAAACTTGTCTGCCGGCAGGCAGGGATTCACAAAGAGGTTGCTTAATTTACTTTCAATTTATCGATTTTTATAATATTACTATATCGAACTCACATTAACTAAATTATTACCATTATGAAAAAGTATCTCTTATTATTTATTTCATTGTTTTTTTTGGCTACAATAGGATATTCCCAGGCCATAAAAGACAGGAATGTAATCCCGGTAGCGGTAAACCTCAACCAGGTTTTACGTATGACAATCACCAATGGCGGCAATATTGAATTTGTATTCAATACGATTGACGATTACAAAAATGGTTTATCAGGAGATGTGGCCACTTCGGGTTCTGCCAATCCGGCAGGATCTGAACCATTTTATAAAACCGATTTCACAGTTGCATCCTCTACGCGCTGGAGTATCACATATGGTTCAGAAGAAGCAACATTTATCGGAACGGATAATCCGGCACATACACTGTCACTTGATAATGTCGGTTTCACCATCGTTAATGTCGGTGCTCATGTCTGGGAAGGTGCGGGAAATATCAAGGCAACGACCGCAGGTGCTTCATTATTCAGTACTCCAACTGATAATGCGAATGAAGTTTCAGCCCTGCAGGCATAC
>CAZRHW010000021.1:982-9984 GCA_964599785.1 uncultured Bacteroides sp.
TTTATCTCAAAATATCCGGATCTGCACGGAACGGGTATGATTACACCCCCGTAAAAAACTCATGGCGAATAACAAATGATACACCTATCAGGATCTACCCTATCGATGACCTGTTAATTGAAGATAATGATGATGCCACAACGGCTAATGCCGGGGATGCAACCGATAATTCATTTACACTGGTTTGGAGATGCGGTACTATTGAAGCGGGGGCTGTGGTCCCCATGAATACTCAATTTCTGATTGACCAGCAGCCATCACCAACTTCTGACAGATATGTAACGAATGTGATTTTTGAATTGGCGATTGACAATTAGTTTTCATTTGATGGAAAAAGATGGTTAGCCATGGGGTTGACCATTTTTTTAACTATTTTTATCTTCAAGATATGCGTATTTTTGTCTGGTTATTATTCAAATTGAGCCAAATTAAAAACGCTATTTTTAATGCGGCAGTTTATCAGGTATTTTCTGGGTGTTTTAATATCAATATGGACATTTGCACCAGCAGATGGACAGGAATGGAATTATGCCCGGTTATCTGTTCTCTACGGAGGTAATATACCATTCAATTTCAATACGATGGATAAGTTGAAGAATGGGATTGAAATTATCAATGGTACTGTTATCGGAATCACGCTGGCCGATTCCAACCAGGTGGGACATGATCTGGAGGGTTTCGACCTGAATTTCAGATCTTTTAATGGTCAGCCAAGCATCAGGGGGGATGTATATACACTAGATCTGAACAGGATCCGCATTAAGGCTGAGAATGAGACGGGACTGGCTCCCGGCGTTTCAAGCGGTTACCAGGATCTCAGCACAGGCTGGACGACCCTTTTTTCTTACACCGATATTCCATGGTCAGATCTGGTTTGGGCTAACCATCAGCTAAGTATTGCATACGAGTGCGGCAAACCGGTTGCCGATGGTGGCAATGGCAGCTTGCTGGGAGAACCGGCTGATTATTATGTAGTGGAAGTAGAATTTGAACTGGTTCCGACAGGACCGGGATTTTGAAATCCCTGGATTCAGAAGTTTTACAAATTCAAGGATTGATTTGTTATTGAAAGAAAGTTATCTGGATTTGAAGTATTTACTCACCATATTAACCATTTGTTTTTTCGTTTCCTCTCCGGGCAATGCACAGGCATTTACCGCACCTGCTGATTCAGTTAATGATATCAGTCTTTCCTTCTTAAAAAAAAAGTAGAACAGAAAGAGAAGGAGGTTCATTTCAACGTCCTCAGGATAAAAAATAACTCCGCAGTCTCTGTAACCGGACCTGTCCAGTTCACCGGCCCGGAAAACTGGCGGGTGATGGCATTTTCTACAGGTAACATAACCGTGCAACCCGGAGATTCTGCATTTATCCCGGTACGTGTTTCCATCCCTGTTAATGCATTAGGTGGATTGAATTATGTGCTGAACGGGACATTCCGTCCTGATAACAAAATCTATCAGGCCAATGCATATATCACGATACTCCGTAAAAGCAACTGGCAGGCAAACATTGACAAATCCAATATATTTTTCAATATATATCGTGAAAGTGTTGATTTTAAAATCTATTTGACCAATAAAGGAAATGTCCATGAGATGATCAGGCTGAAGTTTGATATAGGTCGTTTGCTTATGTCAGATGATATTGAAAGCAGCGATAATACAGTATTTATCAACCTGAATGCCTCCAGAGATACTGTTCTTACCGATCACCTCCGGTATAACAAAGATTTGAAATATAGTCAGTTGCAGCGTTACCGGAACAACTGGAAAGAATCCACTGTATCGGTGGATGTTTCGACGTTCGATGTACAAAGAAATTTTAATATCCGTATAAATAAATTGGACAGTGAGTTTGAAAATTTCCGGCTCCAGGGTGCGAGTCCACTAAATGTTGAATACCAGGTTTATAACCTTCTTTCGACCTCAAGGGCTAAGTTCAATGCACGGATTTTCGGGAATCTTCTTTTACCGCAAGAAAGGGATCTGGATTATCTTTTCGGAGTGAATAATATTTATTTCTCACAGGATTACAACAGGCAATTTGATTTTTTCAGGCAGTTTAAGGTAGCCCTTGAATATACTGATGCACGCACTGATATACTTTTCAGTGATAATAATCATGGAGGAAATATCCATTACCTCAGCGGATGGGGATTTACCGGCAGGTATAAGATCGGGGAATCCAATTATGCTAATCTTGCGCTTATGCAGCATCCCTTCAGCCTGAACCGGGGTTTATTTGCCGGATATGACACAAAAGTCGGCAAGATCAACCTGAAGACCGGAATCACGATCGAAGATAATCCGTCAGGAAAATACAAAGCCTACTCAATACTGGTGGGACCAGGATTCAGCTTTCTGAAGAGACATTATTTAAATATTGACTTTCTGATCTCCAATGCCCGTTATGCGAATTTTTATCTTATGCAGGCAGATACGTCGGTTGTTGGATTCAGTTACCGGCTGAATTACAGGTTTAACTCAAAACGTTTTCAGTTCAGGTTAATGAATCTGAATACGACACCTAACTATATTAAGAACAGTGGCATCAACAACATCCACCTTGAAAGCAAATACCTTCTAAAGGAGAATGCGAGGTTTGATCTGTACTATTCGAGAAATAAATATGCAGTATCCAGGTATCCTTATGGTTTTTATTTTCCGGCAAATTATGATCTCACTGACTTTGGAAGATTGACAACCGTTATTGGCAGGGACAGGGTAATATACCAGTTTGGCCCGATTTACAGTTCTACCATACGTAACTATTATAATCCTGTTTCTGATTTTTCTTCAAAATATACATCTTATAACCCTGGCCTTTCAGGATCGGTTTCCTTCAGGATTAAAGAGGAAAAAACCATTACGCCAAATATTTCTGTTTATAATATCCGGTTTAAATATGAATCTGAAGATCCCATTTACAGGCCATATCATTATTATAGTTTAATGAATTATTCCGCAGGCTTGAATTATTATGACGACATCTGGAAGATTTCGGCAATATATAGCAGCGGTTCCACATCAGATCTTTTCAGAAGTGTTCAGGTGGAGGAGGAACCCATTCTTACACAAAGCATACAGATCAGGCCGGCCTTTGAAAAGAGTTTTCATGAAGATGCCATTCGTCTGTCGGGTTATGCAAATTACCTGTATTATATGCCATCAGGAAGAGAGAGTTTTACATTTAACCTGAGGAATGATTTCTGGCTGCCACACGGATGGCTGGTATATTTCAGTGCCAATATTTATATAAACTCCCGTGTTGAAGAGGAAACCGGCAGGATATCAACCAAGGACCTGAATTTGTTTGCAGGGGTCAGGAAATCCTTCGATATTCAGCAGCCAAGACTGAAATATTATGATATTACCGGAATTTTCTTCAATGATCTGAATGGAAACATGATCAAAGAAGATGAGGAACCACCGGCGGCCAATATTCTTGTCAATATACGCCGTGATCCGAATGTAAATGAACAGAAAACCAATTTTGCCGAGATAAATCTTGTCAGCAGCATCGATGGTCTCATATCCTATACTAATCTTCCTGAGGGATTATATAACCTGTCCTTTATTCCATTGGATAACCTTAAGGATCTATATTTTGTTAATGGGATTGAGCAGGTTATGAGAGTTTCATCCGACCAGGTTTACTATATTCCCTTAGCGGAGAGTTATAAGATTAAAGGAAAAATTGTCATCGACCGTGATCCGAACAGTTCTGAAGGCAAAGTATCTCTCGAAGGCATCAAGGTTACTGCTGTTGGTCCGCATGGTGAAACTTTTTCAACCCTGACGGATGCATTCGGGCAATATGTGCTGAATGTTCCCCAGGCATACTCTTATACTGTAAGTATTTTCAATGTATTCGGCGAACAGTTCTATATTGAGATGGATCAGTTTGATATCCAATTCGCTGATTTCAAGAGTATCAATCTGGATTTCAAGTTTATTGAGAAGCGGAGGGAAATCCGGATCAGGGACGGGGAGGAGTATTACGAGTTCAGGATGATCAAGAAGGAAGATGAGAAATAAAATAACGCTCCAAGGGTTTAAAGAGCTCCAAGAGTTCTCAATCCCCCGGAGAATCATGGTTTGGGTGTTTTTTAATATCTCTGGAGGATATGATAACGCTCCAAGGGTGTAGAACACTCCAAGGGTTTCAAACCCCTGGAGCGTTATTAATCTACTTCTTTAAAACAACCTTCAAGACTTCTTCTTTACTAATTTTTTTAGTACAGAAGAACCAATCGTAACAGGTTACATCTTTCTCTTTTCCTTCCATCCTCTCTTTCGCTGTTCCACATGAACCGGCAGTTGGAACAATAACCTCATCACCCGGCCTCCAGTCGGCAGGTGTGGCAACTGAGAATTTATCAGCAGTCTGTAAGGCAATCACAACCCTGTAGAGTTCATCGAAATTCCGGCCAAGACTAAGCGGGTAATATATGATTGTCCGGATAATCCCGTTTGGATCGACAAAGAATACTGCCCTGACGGCTTTGGTTGAGCTTTCGCTTGGCTGTATCATCCCGTATTTTTTTGCGACATTCATGGTTATATCCTCGATCAACGGGAATTTTACCTCGATATCCTTCATCCCTTTGTATTCAATTTTTTCCTTGATGGTCCTGAGCCAGGCAATATGACTGTAAAGCCCGTCGATAGATAAACCAACCAGTTTGCAGTTAGCCTGTAAGAACTGCTCTTCCATGTGCGCAAAAGTTATGAACTCAGACGTACAAACCGGGGTAAAATCAGCAGGATGGCTGAAAAGAATGACCCAGCTACCGGCAAAGTCAGCCGGGAAATTAATTTCACCCTGTGTCGTTACAGCTTTGAATTCAGGTGCTTTGTCACCAATACGTGGCATGGATACCACTTGTTGTTCTTGTTTTTCTTCCATTGTTAAAAGATTTATAATTAATAAATGATATAATCTGCGGTATTTAACGCTCCAAGGGTTTAAAGAGCTCCAAGAGTTCTCAATCCCCCGCAGGATTAAGGTTTGAGTGTTTATTAATATCCCCGGAAGATCTGTTAACCCTCCAAGGGTGTAGAACGCTCCAAGGGTTCTAAATCCTTGGAGCGTTTAATATTAATCGGTAGCTGCTGTTCCAGATCCTGAAACTGTTTTGCTTCTTTCGATTGATTGAAGTGCCAGGTAATTGTCGCCAAATTTATTCATGTTATCCATTTCGGTATCAAACTGGTCATAATGTCTTTCCTCATCCATAACCAGCTCCTCGAACAATTTTTTAGAGACAGAATCGGCATTTGCAGCACATTCATTGGCCCAGAGGTTGTATTGCCTGACAGCACTTAGTTCATCCTTGCCTGAATAATCCAGCATTTCCTTTACTGTATGAACAGGGTCTACCTCACTGGATGCTTTCATGATTATTGCACCTTTAAGAAACAGGATCCTTTCTGCAAGCATTTCGATATGCCCCATCTCTTCAACCGCTGTTCTTTTGAAGAGGTTTGCCATCAGATCATATCCCTGGTCATCGCAGTGAAAATGGAAATACATATACTGGTGAACAGCCGCCAGTTCATCGGCAATAGCTTTGTTAAGTAAATCGATACTTTTTTCGTACATGACTTTTAATTAAATAATTATTACGGTTTAAAATCTATTCCAAGTCCTTTGGCCACCATTTCAGCTAATTCCTTATCAGCCTTATAGAAATGGGATAATTGTGTCTGGATTATTTCCACACGTTTGGGGCCTGTAATGCCTTTCATCGAAGATACAAAATTGTTTATAGTATTCTGGCGTTCCTGGTTGGTCATCACCTTACGGAATAACGCACCAGGTTGTGAGAAATGATCATCGTCGTTTTCGTTACGGTCGTAACTATCCGCTACATTTGAATCCAGTTCAAAAGGAGGTTCTTTATAGTTTTTATCTGCATCAATATCATCAAAACGGTTAGGCCAGTAGTTTGGATTATCCTCACCATTACCATCTGCACGCATGTAGCCATCCCTCTGGTAGTTATGCACACCATAAGGTGAACGATTTACCGGCAGTTGCTCATAATTCACACCTAACCTGTACCGGTGAGCATCAGGATAGGCCAGTAACCGGCCCTGTAACATTTTATCATATGAATAGCCTATACCATCAACAACATGTGCAGGAGCAAAGGCAGCTTGCTCAACATCGGCAAAATAATTGGCAGGGATTTCATTTAATTCCATCACACCAACTTCCATTAAAGGATAATCTGTATGGGGCCATACTTTGGTGATATCAAAAGGATTCCACTTAAATGCTTTGGCCTGACTGTCGGTCATGACCTGTATTTTCAGTGTCCATTTTGGAAAATCTTTATTATCAATGGCCTGCACCAGGTCACGCTGAGCCCAATCCATATCTTTAGACCTCATCTCATCAGCTTCGGGTCCGGTGAAATTTTTAATACCCTGCTGAGTTTTAAAATGAAACTTAACCCAGATCCTCTCATTTTTACTGTTAATGAGGGAAAAGGTGTGGCTTCCATAACCATTCATATGCCTGTAACTGTAAGGAGTACCCCTGTCACTGAAAAGAATCATGACCTGATGAAGACTCTCGGGATTCAGGCTCCAGTAGTCCCAAATCATCGTAGGGCTTTTCAGGTTTGTCCTGGGATCACGTTTCTGGGTATGTATAAAATCGGGAAATTTTTTTGGATCTTTAATAAAAAAAACGGGTGTATTATTCCCGACTAAATCCCAATTGCCATCTTCAGTATAAAGCTTTACAGCAAATCCGCGGGGGTCCCGCTCAGTATCGGCACTTCCTTTTTCTCCACCCACTGTTGAAAACCGGACGAATACACGGCATTCATTTCCCACTTTGCTGAAAAGTTTAGCTTTTGTATATCGTGTAATATCTTGTGTAACAGTAAATTTACCATAAGCGCCTGTTCCTTTGGCGTGTACAATACGTTCAGGGATCCTCTCACGGTTAAAATGAGCCAGTTTTTCATGCAGGTAATAATCCTGTAATAAAATCGGGCCTCTCGGACCGACGGTCAGGCTGTCTTGATTTTCATAATATGGCCTGCCGGATGCTGTTTTCAGTTTTTTGTTTTTTTCTTTCATAATCACTTATTTTTAATTTATGAGATGTCAGTTTTATTTATCTGTAAATTTTCCGCTGATCTGTAGTTTTATATTTTCAATATTGAAATTCGGAATTTCATTTTTCCTGAAATAATTATCCAGTAATTTGTTCAGTCTCTCGTCATAATAATCTTCGATCCTGTCCGATTCAGCACAATACAGGTGGTGATGCGGATTTAATACTGAATCATAACGCATGATATCCTGGTCAGTTTTCACCCTCCTGATAAGATTTTTTTGTATAAAAGTTTCCAGGGTTTTATATACAGTACCCGGAGAGATGCTGGGATGAGAGCGGGTTATGTATGCTATAATATCGTCTGTGGTCGGATGGTTATTTAGTTCTGTAAGAGCCTGATAGATTACTATCCGTTGAGGTGTGGCCTTCAATCTATAATTTATCAGGATTTGTCTGATTTCAACGACTTCTTCCAAGTTTTCCGGGTATAAAGAACTGATTTATAAATAATAGATATTCTTAATTAAGAATAATTCTTATAAAAGAATAATTCAAATTTACAAAAAATTTTTCGCAATGCCAAATTTGGGATGATAAATAATTTAGAATTAATAAACTTTATTCACCCCGCCCGGGATTGGGGTGGGTATTAAATCTTTTACCCCGTATTACACCCGGGGCTATTCATAGTTCAATCCCTGCCTGACGGCAGGCAGACCTTCGGGATTTCCCATAACCAGCCACCTGCCTACAGGCCCGGTTGACAACACTCCCCAAGTACTTGGCTGGATAAGTGGATTTGATTATTTTATTGATTACAATTTAGACCAGGTTGATAATGGGGCTTTTTTTAGGTATGCCGTAGTTATTAAAGAGTCCGGTTAACAGCTCCTGATTTACCGGGACAGGCGGGCTTTTCTGTATTATCCGCTGGTGTAATATGGCCCGGTTGACAACCGGGCTTGACTATTCCCTCTTTAGTATTATAGCTGCCGGTTAACAACCGGCAGAACTAAATTTTATTAGATCCGCACAACACAATTCATTAATTTAACCAGTAACCTGTAACCTGTAGTGTTACATATATATTAAACATTGTTACATCACTGTTAGATTTCACCCCCTCCGAAGTGGTAAATTTGCATTAGTAATCAATCAAAAATCAGGGAACCGGAACCAGTTGTCATTAAACACACCCAAAACTCAAACACACACAACCAGGAACCAGCAACCAGCAACCAAACAGACGGAGGACTTTAAGATGAAAACAACAGCACACAAATCATTAAAATTCCCTAAAGTTTATCAGATGATCTTTTGTATGAAGCTTATTGCTTTTCTTGGATTCTTAAACTGCCTTGTAATAAAGGCTGAAGGACCTGAAAAAAAGAAAAAAGATTATGAGAATAATATTAATTTAGAAGAGCTGGTTAAGGCAGATGCTGAGCCCGAACTGAGACTTGAAGACTGGATGTTCAGTTTCGGTGTTGAATTTGTAACAGAAGAGGCTGTTGAACTGGAAGAATGGATACTAAACTTCAATGAAGGCTATACTGCAAAGGGAAATATTGAATTGGAAAGCTGGATGCTGAATTTTGGCAATAAATTTACAACAGAAGATGATGTTAAGCTTGAAGATTGTATGTTGCATTTTAACGATACTTTTGTTGCAGAAGAATCCATTGAACTGGAGGAGTGGATGTTTGATTTTGGACATGATCCTGATCCGCTCTATTATGCCAAGAAATAACGGAATTTTCAAATCTTTCACAATTTTTTGAAATGGACAAATTCACAACCTTTGATGATCTTTTCAAGGATTTAACACCAGAAGAGGCAGAGGATCAGGATCTCCTGTTTTCCGGACCTGAAAAAACAGGAAAGCCCGGGGAGAATCCTCAAAATGGTAACGAAATCAAAGA
>CAZRHW010000021.1:9994-11463 GCA_964599785.1 uncultured Bacteroides sp.
AGGAACAAGAAACTAGGAACCAGGAACCAACGACCAGGAACAAAACGAGATATGGAAAAAGAAAAACCAGAAAATCTCTTCGACCCGAAAGATATAAGGGAAGAAGATCAAGGTGACTTATTTTCTAGTGAAGAAACCATGAAGGAACCATTATCGCCGGATAAAAATGACGACAAGCCTTTCTGGCAGATACTGATTGTGGATGATGAAGAAGATGTGCATGCTGTCACAGCAATTGCATTAAAAGACTTTGAATATAAAGGGAAAAACATCAAATTCCTGAATGCATATTCAGGTGAGGAATCAATAAATATTCTCAAGCAATATCCTGAAATCTCCCTGATCCTGCTTGATGTTGTTATGGAAACCGATCAGGCCGGATTAGAGGTGGCTAAATTCGTACGGGAGGATATGGCCAATCCGTTTATACAGATCATCCTGCGGACAGGCCATCCGGGTTTGGCACCCGAAAAAGAGGTGATCAGGATGTATGAGATCAACGACTATAAAACGAAAACGGAACTTACAACACTGAAACTGTTTTCGGCCGTGCTAACCGGTTTGCGTGCCTATGATAATATAGTAGAAATCGATGATTTGCGTAAGAACCTTGAGGAAAAAGTAAAGGAGAGAACGGTTGAACTTGAAATGAAAAACAAGGCTATTACCACAAGCATACATTATGCAAGAAGGATTCAAAATGCCATACTGCCATCAGGGGAATTGTTTGAAAATTATTTTTCCGATTATTTTATCCTCAACAAGCCAAAAGAAGTTGTCAGCGGAGATTTTTACTGGGTGAACCAGGTCGGGGGAAAGCTGATATTTACCATTGCTGATTGCACCGGGCATGGTGTGCCGGGAGCATTCATGAGTATTCTGGGCATCATGCTCCTGGAACAGATCACGGGGATGAATCATATTACTGATGCAGATGAGATCCTTAATCTTCTGAGGGACAGGGTAAAAACAGCTCTTCACCGCGATGGTTCGCGGGATGAAATAAAAGATGGACTTGACCTGGCGCTATGCGTTTATGATTTGAAAGAACAAAAGCTTCAGTTTTCAGGAGCATTCAATCCTGTATTCTTTATCCGGGATGGATCCATTTCAAAGATCGATGCCGACCTGATGCCCATTGGCCCCTATCTGGATCCCGAGGTGCCTTTCAAACGAGAGGAAATAGAAGTACATCCCGGTGATCTTTTTTATTTGTTTACCGACGGTTATCTCGATCAATTCAGCGGTAAAGGCCGGAAGAAGTTCAACACGACGCGATTCCGGGAATTACTTCTACGCATTTATCATGAAAAAATGAGTGAGCAAAAGAAGATCCTGGATGAAACAATCACAAATTGGCGGGGAACGACGGAGCAGATAGACGATATAACTGTCATGGGGATCAGGTTTTGAGAAAGATAAAAGTGAGTGAGACTAATATTTTACGAGGAACGAAGTAAAATATTTAA
>CAZRHW010000022.1:0-11440 GCA_964599785.1 uncultured Bacteroides sp.
GTTGTTGAAAAGGGCAGGGAGAAAGAGGTTGAAAAGGTTTTTGAGAAGTGGGATCTTAATTGTATGATCATCGGTGAGGTAATTGCCGGGGATAAACTTGAATTCCGGATGCACGGAAAACTGATGGCCCGGGTGCCAGCTTCATCACTTGTCCTTGGTGGTGGTGCGCCACAATATGATCGTGAGTTCAGGGAGCCATCTTATTACCAGGAATACAAGTCATTCAATATAGATGAGGTGCCTGAGCCTGCAGATATTAAAGAGGTTGCCTGTTCACTCATAAGGCATCCAAATATTGCATCAAAAAAATGGGTTTTTGAGCAGTATGATACGATGGTGCGCACCAATAATCTCTCAACAAACTTCCCTTCAGATGCCGGTATTGTAAATATTAAAGGTACGAATACAGCGCTGGCCCTGACCACCGATTGTAACTCAAGATATGTCCATGCTGATCCACGGTTGGGAACGATGATTGCGGTCTCGGAAGCTGCCAGAAACATTGTCTGCAGTGGAGCTGAACCGGTTGCCATCACCAATTGCCTGAACTTTGGGAATCCCTACAATCCTGAAGTCTACTGGCAGTTTGTTGAAGCAGTCAAGGGAATGGGTGAAGCATGCAGGAAATTTAATACACCTGTTACAGGTGGTAATGTGAGTTTTTACAACCAGGTTACAATTGATAATAAAACAGAACCGGTATTTCCAACTCCTACAATCGGGATGCTGGGACTGTTAAGGGACAAGAACTATCATATGACCCTGGCGTTCAAGGAAAAAGGTGATATGATTTACCTTATTGGAGAATCTGTCAATGACATATCATCGTCGGAGTACCTGTTTTCCTGGCATAAAATTAAAAAAAGTCCTCCCCCTGTCTTTGACCTTGATGTTGAATTTCTCATTCAGGATGGTGTTAAAGGTCTGATCCGGAATCACCTGATCCGTTCTGCACATGATGTGTCGGATGGTGGTCTGTTTATTACGCTTGTAGAATCTGCCATGCCACGTGATCTGGGATTCGATATCACCTGCCCGGCAGAGATCAGGAGAGATGCATTCCTGTTTGGCGAAGCTCAGAGCAGGATCGTTGTCTCAGTCACTCAATCAAGAGAGACTGAATTCATTGATTTTATGATTGAAAGAAAAATACCTTTCTCTGCACTCGGTCACGTTACAAAAGGTGAACTGCGGGTTGATGATCTTTCGTTTGGATTTGTCACTGATGTTAAAAAAGTCTTTCATACAGCTCTTGAAAAAATAATTGAAGGATGATATTTACCCCAATGGATGGTGAATCGATTGCTTCCTGAAAATCGGATAATATCTTCCAAACAATAGCGTTTGATACACAACAACTGAAATAACTTCATTGAAGAAAATCCTTGTCATAATTCTGTTTGTATTCAGCCTTTTCACTGTGAATGGCCAGAAAAAAAAGGTTCAGAATGACCCGGGTTATGATTTTAAACTGATTCACTTCGGATTTACCGTGGGACTGAATACGATGGATTTTGGGATCAGGAGGCCGGAAAATCCCACTTTATTTGCTGATGCCACCAGGATATCCCCCGGATTTCAGGTAAGTATTGTTTCCGACCTCCGGCTGGCAAATTATTTATCCCTCCGGTTCCTGCCGGGAATCACCTTCGGACAGAGAACCATGTATTTCTATAAGGATACTATTTTTGACAGAAAGATGCAGATTGAATCCAATTTCCTTGATTTTCCGCTGCTTGTAAAATATAAAGCCAAAAGGGTTAATAATTACAGTCCTTATTTTATTGCCGGGGGAACGATCCGGCATGATCTGGCAGCCCGGAAAGAGTATGAAGTGGATTCAAATATATATCTCAGGCTTAAACGGTTTGACGTTTATTTTGAGATTGGTTTTGGGATCGATTATTACCTCCAATATTTCAAATTCTCAACTGAGCTAAAACTGTCAGCGGGACTGCGGAATGTACTGGTTGATGATCCTGCAGCCGGAATGCCACAATATGTTAATTCCATCGACAGGCTGAATTCATATCTTGTGATGCTGAGTTTTCACTTTGAATGAAAACAGTCTTTATTCAGATGATAACCTTTTCCTTCTGAATTCAGAACAGACAATTGCCGCTGCAAAAGCCACATTCAGCGAATCGGGCTTATTTACGGCCGAAAAGGAAGGAATATATAACCTGTTGCGAATGTAAGGTATCAATTCTTCTGAAATACCTTGTGACTCGTTCCCCAGCACGATTAAACCTCCTGACTCCAGGTGTTGAGTGTAAATATTTGAACCTGAGAGGAATGTCCCATATATTGGTATGCCGGTCTGAGTATTAAAATATTTCAGGAATGTATGAAGGTCTTTATAGAAAATCCTGACTGATAAAAATGATCCCATTGTAGCCTGGATCGTTTTCGGATTAAAAAGATCAGCAGAACCGGGTGAACAGATAATATTCGGGATACCATACCAGTGGGCGATCCGAATGATCGTACCAAGATTACCGGGATCCTGGATAGTATCTAACACCAGTGTCAGCTCTCCTGATAAACAGTCTGGATTGAATCCGAAATCATGGATTTTAGCCAACACCAGGATTTTCTGAGGAGTGCTCAGAAAGGAGATTTTTTCTATATCCTCTTCACTAGTCTCAACCACAGTATAATTCTCTGTCAATATTTCCCTGTTTTTTCTGAGCCAGGCAGGCGTTGCAAAGATTGATTGAACAGGGAACATGTTATTCCCTGTCAGATCAGCTTTCAGAAGTTCTTTTGTAATCTTTTCGCCTTCAATAACAAAAAGGCTGTGTTTGTCCCTGAATTTTTTAAATTTAAGAGACTTTATCAGTTTAATATAAGATTTGGATAACATAAAATGCAAGTTACAGGTTACAAGTTGGATGTTAATGTACTCAGCACTGTTGGTGAAGTTAATTATATTTGTCCAATATTTTTTTTTGTTGATCCTGAAACATAACATATTCATCCCTGGCAGGCGATATTTTATTGCTGCTTTCACACTTGTTGTTGCACTCCTGCTTTATTCATGCAGCAGTACAAAGCATGTTCCTGAGAATAGATATCTGTTAAGCAGGTTTAAAATTGAAATGGATAATAAGGTAGTTGATAAACAGGAACTGGAAACTTATATCCGTCCGAAACCGAATAAACGGATCCTGGGAGTTAAGTTTTACCTTGGATTATATAATCTTTCCGGGGATAAAGATAGCCGATTCAACGGCTGGTTGCAGAAGATCGGTGAAGCTCCTGTTTTATGGGATGAGTTTGAGATCGGGAAAAATGACGATCGCTTAAAATTGTATCTCAATAATAAAGGGTATTACTATGCTCATATTTATGATACAACCAGATTTCAGAATAAGAAAGCAAAAGTAAATTACAGGGTTGAAACAGGAGAGCCTTATGTGATGCGTAATATCAGTTATCATTTCAGGGATACTACACTTCGCAGCCTGATTCTTCAGGATACTGTCAATTCCCTCTTAAAACGGGGATCACTATTCGATGTCGATGTTCTGCAAAAGGAACGACAACGGATTGAGGTGTTTCTCCAGACACTTGGTTATTACAATTTCTCAAAAGATTATATTCTCTTTCAGGCCGATAGTTTGAGAAGTATTATGCAGGTCGATCTTACTGCTACCTTTAATGAATTTAATGTTAAAAGACCGGATGGAACCTATACATTGCAGGTGCCGCACAGAAAATACAGGATAAAAAACGTTTACATATTTCCGAATTTCGACCAGAAAGAAGCACTTTTTGATCATGATCTGTACAGAAACCGTTTGACCGAGGAAACATATAAAAATTTTAAACTTTTATATGATGGACGCCTGGACATCAATCCGGAAGTTGTTACACAGTCGGTTTATATTATTCCCGGGAATATCTACCGGATTAGTGATGTCAGGGAGACATATCAACACTTATCCTCACTCAGGATCTTCAAACTGGTTAATATTTTTTTTGAGGAACCAGAGCCATTAAACACTTATATTCAGGAAGAATATCCCCTTGATTGTTACATTCAGCTATCACCCGGCACATTGCAATCCTATACTGTTGAGCTGGAAGGGACGAACTCATCGGGTAATGTCGGGGCTGCAGGGAACATCAGCTATCAGCACAGGAATCTTTTTGGCGGAGCTGAAAACCTGAATGTAAGGGTTAAAGGTGCTGTTGAATTCCTTAGGAAGATTGATTCCACAAAGATTCAAAGACTCAAAGGGATTGATGAGCTGTTTGAAGCCGGTATTGATGCAAGGATCACCCTGCCGCGATTTCTTATACCTATCAAAACCGAAAATTTTATCCGTAAATATAATCCCAAAACAAGAATCACGCTTGCCGGGAACATACAGAAAAGACCTGATTATACCAGGAGTATCGTCAATGCAGGATTTGGTTATACCTGGAATACATCTCCTTATTTGGCACACATCATTAATCCCCTGGATATCAATTTTGTTAAAATGTTGAATGTTGATTCAGTTTTCCGCGAAGATATCCGGGGAAAATACCTTGAGCATAGTTATGAAGACAGGCTGATCACGGCTTTGAACTACAGTATTATATTTAACAACCAGGATATTAAGAAGTTAAAAGATTATTTGTTTTTGAGGTTTAATGCTGAACAATCCGGTAATTTGCTTTACGGGATCTATAAAATTGTTGGTTCACCCGAAGAGGGTGGTCATTATGAGATCATGAAGAACGAATTTGCCCAATATCTGAAAGGAGATATTGACCTGAGATATTACCGGATCATTGATGATAAAACAAGCTTTGTTTACCGGTTGTTTGCAGGTGTGGCGTGGCCTTATGGGAATTCTCTTGCCATACCGTTTGAAAAGCAATACTTTACTGGTGGTGCAAACGGTATCAGAGCCTGGCCCGTCAAAAACCTTGGGCCTGGAAGTTCCCCGGAGATTAAGAGTGGTTATCCAAATGCTACTGCTGACATAAAGCTGGAAGCCAATTTTGAATATCGTTTTAAACTTTTCTGGATACTGGAAGGAGCATTATTTGCCGATGCGGGAAACATCTGGGCAATAGGTAAGGAGGATGACCGGAGTGGTTCAGTTTTCCATTGGGATCAATTTTATAATCAAATAGCAGTTGGAACCGGGGTCGGGGTGCGAATGGATTTTTCATTCTTTATTTTTCGTGTTGACATGGGACTGAAAACAAGAGATCCGTCACTTCCCGATGGCCCACAATGGGTTATTCTGAACCGGCCAACCGGTTTGGATTACAAGTATAAGTATACAAACTTTCACATTGCCATCGGGTATCCGTTTTGATTCAGTAGCTCCATGCTCCATGCTCCATGCTCCATGCTCCATGATACATGCTCCATGATACATGCTCCATGCTTTTTACTAAAAAAACAATCAACATTGAACCACATAAAGGATATTCTCCTAAATTTGTTGAATTATAAGCTGCCAGTATTAAATATATAAACCTTTAAAAAAGAATAACATGCAAGAAAAAATTTCAGATATACTTAAACCGGGTGTCATTACCGGTGATGATGTACAAAAAGTTTTCCGGATTGCAAAAGAAAATGAATTTGCCCTTCCTGCGGTAAATATCGTAAGTACCAATTCCGTCAATGCTGTAATGGAAGCGGCGAAGATAGTTAATTCGCCTGTCATTATTCAGCTCTCCAATGGTGGTGCGGCTTTCTGGGCCGGTAAAGGACTTTCGAATGAAAATGAAAGGGCATCAGTTGCCGGAGGAATCATAGCAGCAAAACATGTCCATCATCTTGCCGAATTATATGGGATATATGTATTGCTCCACACCGATCATGCAGCAAGGAAATTGTTACCCTGGATCGATGGTATGCTTGATTATGGTGAGAAACATTTCAGGGAATATGGCAAACCCCTCTTCAGTTCCCATATGCTCGATCTTTCTGTAGAACCTCTGAAGGAGATTGTAGATACATGCAAGAAATATCTGGAACGGATGAGCAGGATGAATATGACCCTTGAGATTGAACTGGGAGTTACAGGAGGTGAGGAGGATGGTATTGACCATTCAGGTGTTGAAAGTTCAAGATTATATACACAGCCTGAAGAGGTTGCTTATGCATATGAAGAATTTAAAAAGGTTAGTGAACGGTTTACTATTGCTGCTGCATTTGGTAATGTTCACGGAGTATATAAACCTGGTAATGTAAAACTTACTCCAAAGATCCTGGATAATTCGCAGAAATTTATTGAGAAAAAATATAATACACCACCAAAACCGGTAAATTTTGTGTTCCATGGCGGATCGGGATCGAGCCGCGAGGAGATCCGTGAAGCGATCAGTTATGGTGTGGTCAAAATGAATATTGACACCGATACGCAATGGGCTTACTGGGATGGAGTAAGAAAGTATGAAAAAGAGAATCATGATTACCTTCAGGGTCAAATTGGAAATCCTGAGGGTCCGGATAAACCTAACAAGAAAAAATATGATCCCAGGGTATGGTTGAGGGAAGGTGAAAAGGCTATGATCGACAGATTAAAAATAGCTTTTGAGGATCTGAACTGTATTAACAGGAACTAATCATTCCAAATCTACTATCGATTTAGATCCGTAGCTGTTTCATAACCATAATTTTATGTAAACCTGCCTTTCGGCAATGTAATACTTCAGCATATATAGTAACAAATCTTGAAGAAAATGTTTCATTACACACTTCCCTGACTCACTCCCCTGTGGGAGTGTTTAAAAAGTCTATAAAGGCTTTTAAACAGCCCCAATCAAAAGGGGGGTGAGTCCGCATTCTGTAAACAAAAAACTTATAGACACGGGCAATGAATTCAGACCCCACAAAGAGAGACAGTTTTACGAGTAATATAGGCGTAATCGCAGCCGCTGCAGGTTCCGCGATCGGTCTTGGCAACATCTGGAGGTTCCCTTATATCCTGGGTGAGAACGGAGGGGGTGCGTTCCTTTTTATTTATCTGGCTTTCGTGCTCGGGATAGGGATCCCTGTGATGCTTTCAGAATTTACCATTGGCCGGAGAGCCCAACGAAATCCTGTCGGTGCTTTTAAAAAACTTGCCCCTAAACGCCCCTGGTTCCTGATCGGTATAATGGGGGTTGTTGCAGCTTTTATGATACTTTCATTTTATGCAGCTGTAGCAGGATGGACGCTTGAATATATTTATCAATCAGTAACAAATTCATTTGCAGGTAAGACTCCGGTGCAACTTAGAGATATGTTCGAGGATTTTCGCACAGGTTCCTGGAGGCCGGTTATCTGGTTCCTTGTTTTTATGTTATTCACTGCAGGGATTGTCATATCCGGTGTTCATAAGGGCATTGAAAAATATACCAAGATTCTTATGCCGGTGCTCCTGGTGATATTGATCATTCTTAGTATCAGGGCTGTAACATTACCCGGAGCCAGGGCAGGACTGGCATTTCTTTTCAAGCCTGATTTTTCAAAAATAACGGCAGGCACAATACTTGAAGCACTCGGACAGGCTTTTTTTTCACTCAGTATCGGGATGGGTACGCTCATAACGTACGGGTCATATATTCAGAAGAAGGATAACCTGTCGGGTATTGCAATCAGTGTTTCCCTTGCTGATACATTTATTGCTGTTCTCGCCGGCATTGCTATTTTCCCGGCTGTATTTGCTTTTGGTATTGATCCGGCCGCCGAGGAAGGACTTGTGTTCATTACGCTGCCAACCATCTTTCAGCAAATGGCCGGGGGATATTTCTTTTCACTTTTATTTTTTATCCTGCTTGGGGTCGCTGCCCTTACATCAACAATTTCAGTTCTGGAGGTTGTGGTGGCCTATTTTTCTGAAGAATTAAATATCAGCAGGAAGAAAGCAACGCTGATAGCCACGCTCTCCATATCAGTACTTGGCATCTTTGCTGCTGCATCCTGGGGTTGGTTCAGCACCTTTTCCATTGCGGGTAATAATTTTTTCGGGATCCTTAACTTTACATCGGCAAATATCCTGTTGCCCATCGGAGGTTTATTTATTGTCCTATTTGTTGGCTGGTTTATGGGAAGGAACAAGGTCAGGGATGAAATATCAAATCAGGGATCCCTGAAAGCCCGGATG
This sequence comes from uncultured Bacteroides sp., assembly GCA_964599785.1. Classification (GTDB taxonomy): domain Bacteria; phylum Bacteroidota; class Bacteroidia; order Bacteroidales; family SM23-62; genus LJUQ01. The sequence goes on from CAZRHW010000022.1 coordinate 8,106, forward strand.
GTGGGTGTTTTTCTTTTTCTTGTACGTTTCATCGCTCCGGTTGCCATCGCAATGGTTTTTCTGAACGGTATAGGTTTGATTAAATTCTGATGTTTAAAAAATTCCTCAAAGATTATTTCAGCTTTTCAAGGTCTGAAAAGAACGGCATTATAATCCTTCTCTCTTTGATTGTTCTTATCATTGTTGTGCGTCTAGCAGTTCCCCATTTCAGAAACAATAAAATTCAGGATTTTAGTGAATTCCAGGAAGAAATAAACGAATTTGAAAAAGCATTGGCTGACAGTCAAAGGGTTATTTCAGAAAAACAATCACAGGCCTCCGGCTCCGGATTATTTTTCTTTGATCCCAACACTGTCTCTGCTGCTGATCTGGAAAAGCTTGATATAAGTCCGTTTGTTATTGAGAATATTTTAAAATATCGCAGGCATGGTGGAAAGTTTAAGGTGAAAACAGACCTGATGAAAATTTACGGTCTCGATACAACTGAATTCCAACGTCTTGAAGGTTATATTCAGATTAAGGAACCTGAAGAGCCGATCGATGAAGAAGGAAATATTGCAGAAAAAATCCATACAGGATCCTCTCCCATACCGCTTAACTTATCGGATTCTGCTGATCTTATCCGGATAAGAGGTCTTGGTCCGGTTCTGTCAGGGCGTATCATAAAATACAGAAATATTCTGGGGGGATATGTCAGAAAAGAACAACTACTCGAGGTATATGGACTTACGCAGGAAAGGTTCGATGCGATAAAGGAAGCCATATATATCGATACGATTAATATATCACCTATCTTTCTGAATAAAGTCGATGAAGAAACCCTGGCGGGTCATCCTTATCTGAATACTTACCAGGCAAGGGCAGTGATTCGATACCGTGACATTACCGGAAAGTTCAAAAGGATCGATGAAGTATCAGAGAATCAGTTGTTGCCGGCGGATGTCTTTGAAAAGATTAAACCCTATTTAACAATAGATTAAAGTAATCTTTTTTCTTACATAAAAATTTTGTAAATTGTATAGCGGAAATGGGAAAATGGGTTAATGACTAAAATTCATAATTTTTTCTGAAGAATATTGAAATATTCTGAATGAATGCTTATTTTTGCGGCTCAATTTTAATCTAAAAGAAAGGAAATACCATGATTATTGTTCCAGTTAAGGAAGGTGAAAATATTGAGCGCGCGCTAAAAAAGTTTAAGAGGAAATTTGAAAAGACAGGTATTGTCAAGGAATTGAGAGACAGGCAGTCATTTACTAAACCTTCTATTAAAAAAAGACAGGTTGTAAAACGTGCTATATACATCCAGAAGCTTCAGGAAAAAGATCAATAAAAACATTCCTATCCCATTTCGCGGGACTTTTCTCACATTATTTTCTTTATTCATAAATTATTGGTAATCTGTTGTGCTGTTCGAACGAAGATATTAATTATGAATACCTTGTTCCCAATCCAAAGCCTCAGATCGGTCAGAAAAAACGCTATTATTCATTATTTAAGGTTATCAGTCTTTCAGTTGATTATCATTAGTCTCCCGGTGATTTTATGAGCTATAAGGAATCATTTATAAATTACATCAGATACGAGAAAAGGTATTCACCCCATACCATTCGTTCATATCATAATGATCTGACCCAGTTCATGACTTATTTAAGCAGTATAAAAAAGACATCTGATGAAACGGCTGCAGATTATAAAGATATCCGGTCGTGGATTGTGTACCTGATGGAAAATAACATCACTCCAAGATCTGTCAACAGGAAAATAACAACATTGAAATCCTACTATAAATATTTGATGAGGCAGCAGATCATTACATGTAATCCAATGGATAAGGTTCTCCCGCCAAAATCCGGCAAACGGTTACCAGGTTTTGTAGAACAGGAAAAAATGGATATACTGCTTGATAATGTGGATTTTGGTGAGGATTTCAAAGGAGTCAGGAACAGGCTTCTAATAGATGTATTATATATTACCGGGATGCGGTTATCTGAGCTGATCAACCTGACATATCATTCCATCCAACTTGATGATCAATCTATCAAGGTACTGGGAAAACGCAGCAAGGAGCGGATCATTCCTTTTAATCCTGCATATGTTCAGATATTCCGGGATTATATTGAATTAAAGGAAAAAACTTTTCCCAACGCCGGGCATGATTATTTCTTTGTTACGGATAAGGGACAACCGTTATATGAAAAATTTGTTTACCGTGTGGTGAATAAATATCTTCGTTTTGTCACCACTATGGAAAAGAGAAGTCCTCACATTCTCAGGCATACATTTGCGACACATATGTTAAACAGGGGAGCCGACCTGAATGCGATCAAGGAAATACTGGGTCATTCAAATCTCTCGGCAACACAGATATACACCCATACGACATTTGAGAAATTGAAAGCAATATATAAACAGGCCCATCCCAGGGCGTAATAAATATGGAGGAAGAACCATGGACATCAAGATTCATTCAATCCGTTTTGACGCTGATATTAAATTATTGACCTTCATTAGGAGTAAGCTGGAGAAATTGAACCTTTTTTACGATGATATTATTGGGGCTGAGGTCTTTCTTCGACTTAGCCGTTCGCAGGATGCCGGGAACAAAGTTGCGGAGATCAGGCTTATTATACCCGGAGCAGAATTGTTTGCCAAGCGAAAGACCCGTACTTTTGAAGAATCGACGGATCTTGCTGTAGAAGCCCTCCGAAAACAGATAATAAAGCATAAAACCAAACTTAAAAGGGCCTAAAAAATAAGGACTTATTTTTTGTGTTATAAATAAAATATTTATACATTTGCGAACCGATTTTCGGGGGTACCCCGAACGGATGTTCTTATACGTATTGTGCCGATGTAGCTCAGTTGGTCAGAGCAGCTGATTTGTAATCAGCCGGTCGGGGGTTCGAGTCCCTTCATCGGCTCATGCCCGATGGGGAGATACCAAAGCGGTCAACTGGGGCAGACTGTAAATCTGCTGGCTGATGCCTTCGTAGGTTCGAATCCTGCTCTCCCCACAATGGAAGAAAGGTAGCTTGCTCATGCAAGCTATTTTGTTGAATTTAAGCGGGAATAGCTCAGTTGGTAGAGCACAACCCTTCCAAGGTTGGGGTCGCGAGTTCGAGTCTCGTTTCCCGCTCATTAATGATAGGTTTTGAGGGGGAGATAGGGCATTCGGGTCTCGTTTACCGCTCGTTGATGACCGGTTTTGAGGGAGAAAAAGAGATGATATATAAAGGTCACTTTGTCCTCTCCAATAAGCCGATGTAGCTCAGGTGGTAGAGCGCTTCCTTGGTAAGGAAGAGGTCACGGGTTCAATTCCCGTCATTGGCTCT
>CAZRHW010000023.1:0-11429 GCA_964599785.1 uncultured Bacteroides sp.
TATTCTTGATTTTCCTGCAGCGAGCTTTGAGAAGATCGATCCTCCAAAAAAACTGATATCGGCTCTTGGAAAAGAGCCTTTAGAGGTCTATCATTCAACAGATTACCTGGTACTGTTCAGTTCAGAGAAAGAGATAACAAATCTTCAGCCTGATTTTCAACTGCTTTCCCGGCTGAACATCCGGGGAGTTATTGTAACTGCTCCGGGAAATGAAGTGGATTTTGTATCCAGATTTTTCGCCCCTGCCGTGGGTATTGATGAAGATCCCGTTACCGGTTCAGCGCATACAATCCTTGCTCCGTTCTGGGCTGAAAAATTGAAAAAGAATGAACTGACCGCACTCCAATTATCTGAACGAAAGGGTAAGTTGCGCTGTAAATATCTCCACAACAGGGTAGAAATCATAGGAAAAGCAATAACTTACATGTCTGGTACTATTTATCTGGATTTATAAACCTGCCTTACACAAGAATGCTCTGCTAAAAGGTTCATGAAGAAATATTAATAGCTTAAGAGTCATATCATTAAAAAAGAGGTATCATGGCATCTAAGTATACACTATTGGCTATATTTGCCATTTAATGAAAAGATTTTGCAATATACCTTTCCCTCCTTCCGGATTCCCCTTTTTTTATGGCTGGATGATCCTCATTGCCGGTACGATCGGTATTCTGATGAGCATTCCAGGGCAGACAATGGGTGTTTCAGTGTTCACGGAAAACCTTCTTGATGATCTTCCAATCTCCAGAAATAACCTGAGCCTTGCTTATCTCATAGGAACAATTGGAAGCGGACTTCTTATTACCCGTGCAGGTAAATTATATGACCGCTATGGAGCACGTATTATGGCATTTATTGCTGGTGGCATTTTAGGATTAATGTTATTGTACCTGACCCGCATTGACAGGATTGCTAATTTTTTCAGAATCCATATATCTGAAATCTCCAATGAGCTTGCCATATTTATTTTGATCACAATTGGTTTCTGGGGTATTCGTTTTTTCGGTCAGGGTTTATTAACCCTTATTTCCCGCAATATGGTCATGAAATGGTTTATCAGCAGACGTGGATTTGTAAATGGTATCATGGGAATATTTGTATCTTTTGGATTTTCATATGCCCCAAAACTCCTTAATCATTTTATTGAACAACTTGAATGGAGAGGAGCCTGGATCCTGCTTGCTGTGATCCTTGGTATTGGCTTTGTTTCATTTGTTCTTACCTTTTATCGTGATAATCCCTGGGAATGTGGCTGCCAGCCTGATGGTGCAGGGCGTTTCAGGGTACCGGAGAAAAGGCCTCCCAGCCTTCCCGGACGGGATTTTACGTTAAATGAAGCCAGACGAACATATGTGTTCTGGATGTTCACCCTAGCTATGGCAATAAATGCACTTTATATAAGCGGTATAACATTTCATGTCGTCTCTGTTTTTTCTTCCGCAGGTATAGCTGCCAATAAAGCAATAAATATTTTCCTTCCCATATCACTCATTGCCATTCTTTGTCAATTTATAGGGGGATGGCTGAGTGATTATATCAAACTGAAATTTTTCCTGATATTTTATATGTTCGGTATGTTGATTACTTCAGCAGGATTGTTCTGGCTGAGCCCTCATCCCGCCCCCTATTGGCTTATCATTACAGGGAATGGCATATCGTGGGGAATGTATGTCCTGCTTGTAGCAGTTACCTGGCCCAGATTTTATGGATTAAAGAATCTTGGTGCAATATCGGGTTATGCACTTAGCTGGATGGTTATTGGCAGTTCTCTTGGACCATATTCTTTCAGCCTGTCCCATGAATTAACCGGCAGTTACGATATGATTGCCCTGTTGGTATTTTGTGTTTCATTTGTGTTGTTCCTTCTGTCTTTTAGGATTAAATCCCCCTCAAAAGAATAGTTATTGTATGGTACGCATAAACCTAATAGGCAAATTATTATCTTTTATTAAACCTGACAAATAACGATGAAAGAGATCAAACGGATTTTCCATATTAAAGCCAAACCGGAAGTAAGATCAACTTGGTGCACACCAATATACCGGATGACGCCTTTAGTAATATTGACCATGGGTGGAAAGAATATTATTTCGGTGCTTTAAAGAAATACCTTGAAAAATAAAATATGATCCCCGGATTTAAAAACATTCAGATACAAGGATTATTAACAGAATGAACATATGATACTTTTTAATAATCTTATTGGTACCTTTCCTGCAACCCTTGCATTGATAATTTGTCTTTGATTAAAAATGACAGAACAATTAATATATTAAACAACTATGAAAAAGATCATTGTATTTTTCCTGAGTATATGTTTCACCGCATCTGTATCCTGCCAGGATGAGGAAATCCAGACCTTGTTTGGGAATGGAACACGGATAAGTGGTTTTGGAGGGCCCTTCATGTCATTTACCATGATCAATGGTGAGTTTGCTCATATGATGGGTGGCGGTGGCGGTGTTCTTCTTGGTAATTTCTTTTTAGGAGGGTATGGGGAAGGACTAACCAATTATATTGAGGATATTGAAGGTGGAGATAAGATTGAGTTTGGCCACGGCGGATTCTTAACAGGTTATTCATTTTTAGGAGTCAAACCTTTGCATCCGACTTTCTCTCTGCAGGTTGGTTGGGGTAATATTTCACTACAGGATCCTGAAGGATGGGATGTCTATTATAACGATAACATTTTTGTTGTCAATCCGACAATTGAACTCGAAATGAACTTTACCAAATTTTTCCGCCTCAGTGTCGGTGGACATTACAGGCTTGTGACAGGTGTGGATGCTTCCGTTCTGACCAACCAGGATATGTCAGGCCCGGGTGTGTTTCTTGGATTTAAGTTTGGTTGGTTCTAAAATGCATTATTGGTTGTCGCAAACCTGATTACTGCCAGGCAGACTCTAATAATATTTCACAGGGTATAATGGGATCGTATTAAAAGTTTTTTGTTATCCTGCCATATTTCATACACCCTCCGGTTTTACATTAAAACAATTTCAGAGAAAATACTACCTTAGCTGTACATACATACCCTTTATCCCTGATATTTAATGGAAAAAGTATATGATTTCATCATCATTGGTTCAGGATTTGGCGGTAGTGTTGCAGCCTTACGGTTAGTTGAAAAAGGTTATACTGTCCTGGTACTTGAAAAAGGGAAACGTTACCTTTCCGAAGATTTTCCCAAAACCAACTGGAACCTTAGAAAATACTTATGGATTCCATCTCTTCGTTGTTTTGGTATTCAAAAACTTACATTCTATCGACAGGCCAGCATCCTTTCTGGAGTAGGAGTGGGAGGTGGAAGTCTTATGTATGCAAATACCCTTTTCATGCCAACCGATGATTTTTTTCATCATAAATCCTGGGCACGTTTCAGAAACTGGAAAGAGACTTTACTTCCCTATTATGAAAAAGCAGGGTTTATGATGGGAAGAACAAGGTATAATAAGCTAAATATTGAGGATAAAGTGCTTCAGGAAGTAGCCCGTGAATTTAACCGTGACCATACCTTCGATACAGTCTATGTTGGTGTCAACCTCAACAACCAGGAAATGGCTGTTGATCCTTATTTTAACGGGCATGGACCGGTGCGGAACAGTTGTACGGAATGCGCAGGTTGTATGGTTGGTTGTCGCGAGAATGCCAAGAATACACTGGATAAAAATTACCTGTATTTCGCAGAGAAATTTGGTGCCGCCATCATACCTGAAACTTATGCCGACAGGATTGAATACAACGATGGTTACTATTTATTGGAAACAAGGTCATCTACAAGTTTCTTCAGAAAAAAGAAAAACAGATACAAATCAAAAGGTCTTATCCTGGCAGGAGGTACACTCGGCACTATGGAACTCCTCCTGAAACAAAAATATAAATTCAAAACTCTCCCGGGATTGTCTGACAGGGTTGGTGAAAATGTTCTGACCAATTCCGAAACGTTATCAGCCGTCTCAGGAATAAAACAAAAAATGAATAACGGGCTTGCTATTACTTCCGTATTTAATCCTGATGACAACACACATATTGAGATTGTAAAATATCCGGATGGTTCCAATGCCCTGAAATGGTTCTTTTCACTTTCTGCAAGAGGAACATCACGGTCATTTCTCCGTATATTCCGACTGATTGAAAACAGCCTTCGTCATCCTCTTGCATTCCTGAAAACTGTATTCAATTTTAATTGGTCAAACGGGCTTATTATTTTTCTCGTAATGCAGCATCTCGAAAATAATATGCGATTTATCTGGAAACAAACCTTAAGGGGTGGTAAAATGGTCGTGAATAATACCGGCAGTAAAAAAGTACCTGCATATATTGAGATCGGACAAAAAGTGATGGAAACCTATGCATCCAAAACAAAAGGGATTGCTCAAAATATTATTCTTGAAATCATGTTTAACCGTCCGACTACAGCCCATATTCTTGGTGGCTGCCCTATGTCGGATAATATTTTAAATGGTGTCATCGACGACAAATTTCGTGTTCATGGTTATCCGGGTATGTATATAGTCGACGGTTCAGCAATGCAGGGAAATCCGGGTGTTAATCCCAGTTTCAGTATACTTTCCATGGCCGAATATGCTATTGATCAGATACCTCAAAAAGACAGACATCATATGATCGATCTCAACCAATTGATTAAAACTCCAAATCCCGCTTAGATGAATGAACAGGAATTAAAAGAATTGAATGAAAGACAAAAAACTTTCTTTAATTCAGGACAGACGTTTGATTTAAAGTTCCGGATCGATTCATTAAAAAAGATTAAGCAACTGATTATCAACTATGAATCTGAAATTTTTGATGCTTTATTAAAAGATCTTGGTAAATCTTATTTTGAATCATTTGCCAGTGAAACCGGTATTGTCCTGCAGGAACTGAATCTCATGATCAGAAACCTTCCCAAATGGTCTCGTAATAAAAGAGTTTATACTCCTCTGGTTCATTTTATTGCACGAAGTTATTATCGCTTTGAGCCATATGGCAGGGTTTTAATCATATCACCATGGAATTATCCATTCCAATTATTATTTAATCCGCTCATCGGCGCTGTTGCTGCCGGGAATTGTGTGCTTGGAAAACCTTCCCGGGCAGCAGTTCATACAAGTGAATTATTAATTAAAATGATCAATGATCATTTCAATCCCGGATATATTCACCTTGTCAGAGGAGGACACGAAATTAATCAATGTCTGCTGAATGAAAAGTACGACTATATCTTTTTTACAGGAAGCCAGGAGGTCGGAAAACAGGTTATGAGAGCTGCCGCAGAAACACTCACTCCTGTCTCACTTGAACTGGGAGGTAAATGTCCAGCCATTGTTACTAAAGATGCAAATATCAAATTCGCCGCAAGAAGGATTCTTTGGGGAAAAATGCTCAATGCCGGACAATCCTGTGTTTCTCCGGATTATGTACTTGTTCATTCCGAGGTAAAGGAAGAATTACTTTCTGAAATGAAATTGTGCCTCCAAAAATCTTTTACCTCAGATCCACACAAAAGCCCTGATTTTTGCAGGATTATCAATTCTTCTAATACCGAACGCATTCAATCATACCTTGCTTGCGGTAATATTATTTATGGTGGAAAAACTGACGTTGAAAACCGATATGTAAGTCCCACCCTGATTGATATGGTGTCTCCGGATGACCTTATCATGAAAGAAGAAATTTTTGGCCCTGTTTTACCGGTTTTATCATATCATGAACTGGAAGAAGTCATTGAATTGATTAAAAAGCTTTCAAAGCCTCTTGCCCTGTATATATTTGCACGATCAGCGTCTGTCAGAGAGAAAATTTTTAATAAAATCCAGTCGGGTGCTGCATGTATCAACGAGACAGTGGTCTATTTTATTAATCCTAATTTACCTTTCGGTGGCGTCGGAGAAAGCGGTATGGGAAGGTATCACGGTCGTTTCAGCTTTGAAACCTTCAGTTATAAAAGGTCTTTTATGCACAAATCAAATTTAATTGACATTTCTGTCAGATACCCCCCTTATAAGAATAAAATTAACATATTAAAATTTTTTATACGATAAGCAACCATTTGCCCGATAAGTTATTCAAATAGATATTAATGTTTCATTTTCTGTGAGATGGAAACAACTCGCTCATTTAGCTTTATAAAAATCCTAATTTTATATTTTTCTATTTTACAGTATGAATGAAAAAGGCAGGGTCATAAAATCAACAGGAAATCTTTACACCGTTTTTACATCCGCAATGGGAAAGGTTGAATGCACCCTTGCCGGCCGGTACAGGTTAGAAGACCTTAAAAGCACAAATCCGGTAGTTGTTGGTGACCTGGTCGTATTCGAACGTTTTGCCGGCAAAGGACAGGGCAGAATCCTTGATGTGCTTGAAAGAAAAAATTATATCATAAGGAAATCCTCCAATCTTTCTAAAACCTATCAGGTGGTTGCTGCAAATCTCGACCAGTTAATCCTGATGGCAACCATTGCTTATCCGAGAACATTCCCGGAATTTATCGACCGTTATCTTGTAACAGCTGAAGCATATAGCATCCCTGCCATCTTGTTGTTTAATAAAACCGACCTTTATAATCATAAACACCTTGAAAGTCTGGAAGAATTAATGAATATCTATATGAAGATCGGTTATGCCTGCTATGCTATTTCATCGCTGGACAAAAGTCAATTCAGGCCGCTGGAAAAATTATTTAAAGATAAAATTACGCTGGTAGCAGGCAATTCAGGCGTGGGAAAATCAACATTCATCAACGCTCTTTTTCCTGACCTTGATCTTAAAATCCAGGAAATTTCAGATCATCATAAAAAAGGCAAGCACACCACTACTTTTGTTGAAATGTTTCCCTTAACTAATAGTGGTTATGTTATTGATACCCCGGGTATTAAAGGTTTCGGAATAATAGATATGGACAATGAGCCTCTCTTTCATTATTTTCCGGAGTTATTCAAAATTTCAAAATATTGTAAATACTATAATTGCATTCACGTAAATGAACCCGGTTGTGCTGTAATCGATGCTCTTAATAAAGGAGAAATCAGTCTTTCAAGGTATAAAAGTTACCTGAGCCTTCTGGAAGGACAATCACAAAAAAATAAATATAGAAAATAAATGATCCTTTATCAGGTCTGGGATTATATATATCTATAAAATTAATATTTTAGCTAATGAATTAGAAATGTTCATTTTTTATATGAACTTTATTTACTTCGCCGTGCGATTTGAAGAAAGATAATCATCGTGAGTGTGTTTAAATAAACTCATAATTTTTATATTTAGCTATTTGAATTACTGAGCCTGCTCCAAAAAGTTGCAATTTTTGGGCTAAATCCTTTAAGTTGTTGATTTTCGAAAAACCCGGTTGTAAAGCTGACTGAATAGCAACCGGCAGATATGAATGTTATGAAAAAGACCTTTTTTATAATATTAATCAGTGTTTTCGCATTTATCACTCTGAATACTTTATTCTATATTAATATTTATAAAAACCAGCTTGTTTTCCAGACCGAATTATTATCCCGTCAGATCAGAATTTGTGGCAACACCATTGAACAAAATGGACTTGGATTCGAAAATGAGGTCAATTTCATTCTATATTCCGAAGATATCACACAACTTTTTAAGGACTCGGAAATAAAAGACAAAGGGTGTAAAAATCTTGAATTGTTTTATGCAAAATATCAAAACCTGATCAATAGCATTGATATTCTTGATAACCAGAAAAACGTATATAGTTTAATCCTTGATAGAAAGAATAATTTCGTCTCTGATTTTTACGAATCTCAACATCAGACCACTCTTCGCGACAGGGATCAGTTATATTTTGAAAACGGAAGGTATTATTATGTTATTCCTGTATTCAAAGATAATGTGGTACAATCCAATATCATTATTAATATAGATTTCATCCGGTATATAGGCATTGTTTTCGATCAGTATAAACTTGAGAATACTTTGTGGCAATGGGTTATAACCGATGAAGGGGAAATCGTTTCAACATTCGGTCATGATCTGGTTATCGATTCCCAGGATCTTGAAAAGATATCTGATAAAATTATAGAGGGAGAGGAAGGGTCCCTTGTTCATGCGATACAAATAGATGGAGAACCTGTGAATACAGTTTCTGTTTATTACCCTATCCGGCTGATCCGTAGGGATTTTGGTATCCTTTTTTCTATAAAAACAGATTTGTTTCTACAATCTATTTATCTGAAAATCATTATTATAACAATTTCCAGTGTTCTACTTATGATCTTTATCCTGTTTTTCAATTTCAGGATAATTCAGGTAAAATCTGCTGAGGCGCGCAAATATGAAATATCTGAACGGGCATTAAGTAAATCTGTTGATCTTTTGCCAGTTGGATTGATCATTGTCAATCCTGATCGAACCATCCGAATTATAAACAAAGCTGCTTCAGAATTTCTTCTTCTTGAAAAAGAGAAAAATTATACAGGAGAAAATATAAACTTAATATTTCACGAAGATCTTGTTAAAGAGGCTGATCCGGCGTATTATACAGCATTTGGTGAAGGTTCCAAGTTTGTCATTTCCAATGAGACACATGAGGTTGTTTTATTCAAACAGGAATTCACTACCAGTATTGACCATACGCAGTTGAATATCATAGTGATCATTGATATAACTTCTTTCGAAAAAACCAAAAAACTTGATTCACTGGCTCATTTTGTCAAATTAGATCTTATTGATAAGATGAGCCATGAGATTGAAATACCGCTGGAGGAGTTAAGAAAAAATATACATACTCTTTCAGGAACTAAAATTACTCATGAACAGAAAGAACATCTCCTGATCCTGAATAAATCAATTGATCTTCTGGAAAATTTAATAAATGCCGTTATTGATTTTTCAAGGATTGAAGCTGGAGAAATAGCATTTGAAAAAATCCCCTTCAAACTCAGAAATGAAATTAATCTGGCTATTGAATCATTTAAATCCCGTGCTGCGGAAAAGAATATCAGCATCATTACCAAGATCAGAAATGATGTCCCGGAAAAAATCATTGGTGATCCGTTCAGATTACGGCAGGTTATTTCACTTCTTCTTGAAACAGCTTTGGATCATACACCGGAAGGTAGGATATTAATAAGTGCGGAACTGATTGAACATATTCAGGAAAATGCCAGAATAAAATTTCAGATTGAGGATACCGGTAAACCTATTTCAGCTGAATTGCTGGATAATTATCTGAATAATAATAATCAAATCCAATTTGATGATCATGATCTGAACGAACTGGGCTTAAGGTTATCAATCGTTAAACAACAGGTTGAACTGATGAAGGGTCATATTAAAATAGAAAGTCCTTCTTCTATTTGTATCCATCCGGATTTTACCGGAACAAAATATTCTTTTTTAATTGAAATCATCCTGGATTCTGGTCACAGAAAGAATCTTGATTTTGATTCGCTGCACAAGTTAAATGATATTCAATGCCTTGTTCTCAGCCAGGTCAATGACCCTGAAAATGCCACCCTTAATCTGCTTCAAAACACTGGCATAAATATCAAACAAAGAATATACAGGAATGATAATATTGATTCTATTATTCAATTTATAAAGGATAACGTTTCATTATTTCATATTCTGATTATTCTTGATAATCCCAATGCTAATGGATTCTTGCTGGCACAATCATTGTTCGAGGAAAGCCTGTCAGGTCAGTTTCTTTTTCTTATCATTAGTTCTCATTATCTGCCGGATAACTTCCAGCACTCAAAAAAATACCAGGTTGATTATTACCTTGTCGAGCCTGTCGGGAAAAGCATTATTTTTGAAATCATTCGTGATCATTTTTGCGGCATATCTGATGAATCCTTCAATAATTTAACCGAAGTAGCAAAGATCAAGGAGCATATCAATATTTTACTCGCTGAAGATAATATTTACAATAGCATGATGACGAAAGCGCAATTAAAAAGTCTTGGTTTTGATGTCGATGTTGCAAAGAATGGGAATGAGGTTATCGCAATGGTAAAAGAGAAGAAATATGATATTATTTTCATGGATCTACTGATGCCGGAGAAAAATGGATATGAAACTGTGTCTGAACTCCGGGAAAAGGGTTTAAATATACCCGTTGTTGCACTTACAGCCGTCGAAACAGATGATTCAAAACAGAAGGCAAGTCAGACAGGAATTAATAAATATCTGGTCAAACCAGTTACAGCTGAAATCCTCAGGGAGGTTCTCTTAGATTGGTTTTCTGAACCGACATAATTTGTGACACTTTGTTTTTCGTTATATCATTCCTTCTCATCCTGAAAAAATCCATTCGCTTTATGTAGCCTGAAATGTACCAAAATATTGATGTTGAGAACTTTCTTAAAAAATCTTCAATCCTGCCGGTCCTGGATGTGAGAACCCCTGATGAATACGCCAGGGGACATATTCCCGGTGCGATTAATTTACCACTTTTCAGCAATAATGAAAGAAAGGTTATTGGTACCATTTATAAACAAAAAGGTCGTAATCCCGCATTCCTGAAAGGACTGGAATTTGCCGGGGATAAACTGACCAGTTTTGTTTCCAGATCATGGGAAATAACAAAAAACAACCAAATACTGATCCACTGCTGGAGAGGTGGTTTAAGAAGCTCAAGCATAGCCTGGCTGCTGGATATTGCAGGCATTAAAACGTATGTATTAAAGGGGGGATATAAAACGTTCAGGAAATATGCCCTGGAATATTTTCATAATGCATTTAAATTCGTGGTTATCGGAGGAATGACAGGTAGTGGTAAAACTGAGGTATTGCGACATCTTCAAAGTATCGATATGCAGGTTATTAACCTTGAAGCTCTAGCACATCACAAGGGGTCCGCATTTGGTTCACTCGGACAAGCTGAACAAAGAACAAATGAACAATTTGAGAATGATATTTTTCAGCAGTTGCTACATTTCAATACGGCAGAACCAATCTGGATAGAAGATGAAAGTCAGAATATCGGTTGTAATCTTATACCTGCACCTTTGTTTAATCAAATCCTGCAGGCGGATATGATTTATCTGGATGTTCCTGTTCATGATAGAATCCAGAGGCTTGTTAATGATTATGCATCATTCAGCCCGGATCTTCTTAGATCCTGTATACAGAAAATCTCAAAACGGCTTGGAGGACAACGTACGAATATGGCTTTTGAAGCATTGAATAATAAAAACTTCCATGAGGTCGCCGGGATCATGCTGCAATATTATGATAAAACATATTCTTACAGCATGAAAAAACGCAATCCATTAAGGATCTTTCCTATTAAAATTAATACAAGAAACTTATCAAAAGCTGTAGAAATAATTCTGAAATATACGAAAGAATTATATATACCTGCTTCCTCCTAGTGTAATGTCAAAAGTAAAAAGTAAAAAGTATTAATCCTTTGATATTCAATAGAAAATCTTTTTAGAACAGCTCATTTC
>CAZRHW010000024.1:0-11365 GCA_964599785.1 uncultured Bacteroides sp.
ATCTTAGTGTCTTAGTGCCTTAGTGGCGAAAATATTACTTTTCGGAGTAGACTCACGGTTGTAATATTGAAATATTGATAATCCCGGGAGTACGTCACAACTAAATTTCAGTGTATTGGATTTAAGAATAGTTTTTATTTCTCGCTGATAAACACAGATTGATTCGCTGATTCACGCAGAAACAATAAGTTGGGAATCAGCACTCTGCGAAAATCTACGAATCAATCCGCGCATAACTTGTCCGCCGCAGGAAGATTTGCGAGAAGCCTTTAATGACTTTAAAACAGCCTTGCAGGGGGGTAAGTCCTGTGAACAGAGTGTGAATACTGTTTCTGAGTAAAATTTAATTGTGACACATACCAAAATTTTACCTTTCCGTTTTGACACGAAAAAAATTACCCATAGTAGAAAAAGTCCTGGTTACGGATATTGCTGCAGAAGGGAAAGCCCTTGCACGTATAGATCAGTATGTCACTTTTATCTCCAATGCCCTGCCCGGTGATCTGGTTGATCTCCGGATCACCAGGCGTAAAAAGTCCTGGCAGGAAGGAAAAGCCATTCGTTTTCATTCATTTTCCGATAAGCGTACACCCCCTTTCTGTGAACATTTCGGAACTTGCGGTGGCTGCCGCTGGCAGGATTTAAAGTATGCTGAACAACTGTTTTATAAACAAAAAGAGGTCATTGACCAGTTCACAAGGATAGGGAAAATCAGTTTCCCCGAACCTGAGCCAATAGTCGGCTCAGACCCGGATAAATTTTACAGGAACAAACTGGAATTTACTTTTACAAACAACAGGTGGCTGAGGCGTGAAGAAATGGAGAAAGAAGATGAGATTATTCAGAGGAATGGAGTCGGATTTCATGTACGGTTGTTATTTGATAAAGTCATTGACCTGAACAACTGTTGGCTTCAGCCCGAACCATCCAACTCTGTTCGCCTGGTGATCAGGGACTTCGCAATTAGAAATAATTATAGTTTTTTTGATCTGAAAAGTCAGCGTGGCTTATTGAGGAACCTGATCATCAGGACCACTTCCACCGGCGGAGTAATGGTTCTGGTTGTTTTCTATGATGATGATCCCGATGCCCGGAATAATATCCTGACTCATGTTTCAGGTACGTTTCCGGAAATAATATCACTGATGTATGCGATTAATCAGAAAGCCAACGATTCGATATATAACCTGGAATTCATTTTATTTAAAGGCAACGATCATATCGACGAAAAACTTGAAGATCTTACATTCAGGATTGGCCCAAAATCCTTTTTTCAGCCTAATATTTCACAGGCTCTTAAATTGTACCGGTGGATCAGGGAAAACGCCGGATTAACCGGCTCTGAAGTGGTTTATGATCTTTATACCGGAACAGGGACCATCGCTATTTTTCTCGCCAGGCATGCAAAAAAAGTAATTGGACTGGAATATATTGATGATGCTGTCGGGGATGCACAAAAAAATTCCTCCCTGAATAATATTTCAAATACACGGTTTATTTGTGGCGATATCAGGGATATATTAAATGAAGACCTCCTTCTCCATGAAGGCCGGCCCGATGTCATCATTACTGATCCTCCACGGGCAGGCATGCATAAAGATGTTGTTCAGTCAATTCTCCATGCATCACCGGATAAAATCATTTATATAAGCTGCAATCCGGCTACACAGGCAAGGGATATCAGCCTTCTGGCAGATCAATATAAAATTGTCAGGATCCAGCCTTTTGATATGTTCCCGCATACCTGGCATGTTGAAAATGTTGTATTGCTGGTGAAAAAATAACACGGATAATTATATCTTTGACAGTCATTTACATTCTTAAATATCACAGACTTTGTCAAGGTTCATTTTCATAGTTTTCCTCCTGGCTCTGCTTCATATTCCAGGATTCGGTCAGGATCATGATGTTGAACTGTGGTTTGCCGGACAGCTCCGGAAAGATTTAGGAAAGAGATTCCGGCTCTATTACGAACAGGGATACCGCAGGGATGAGTTCCTGGTTCATACAAAAACCCTTTATTTCGAAAGCGGGGGATATTTCAAACCTGTCAAATTTTTGTGGCTCGGCTCATATTACAGGTACTCCACTGATTTCAAGGATTTCAGGAAAAACCGGCTGAGCGGGGAATTATTGTTACGGGGTGATATAGACAGGTTCAATATCAAACTCAGGAGCCAGTATAATTCGGAATTCGCGAAAGAGGAAAAAACCGATCATTATATAAGAGAAAAAATTTCTCTTGATTACAATATCAGGAAATGCAAACTTGATCCATTTATCGCTTCTGAAGCAATTTTTCATCTGCAGACAAATAAGTCAGAGAACGAACAGATACGTTTTGATATAGGTGTTGAATGGAAGCTTGCCAAACGACATGCCATTGATTTTTCATACAGGTACCGGATCAAGAGAAATGTAAAGAATCCCCTTCGTTCACATATAATCGGGATCGATTGGGTTTTCGAATTTTAGGAAGATATTTTTACTCGGGTAATTTTTCATCCGGCCAATCATTCCTGAAATCAACCCAGTATGATTTAATGGTTCTTTTAATTTCAGGTGAAAGGATCAGTATCCCGATCAGATTAGGTATAGCCATCAATGTGATGGTGATATATGACAGGGCCCATACGATCGTTGTATCAGTAAATGATGCGAAGAAAAATCCAACCACATAAATAAGCCGGTAATAAATTACAAATTTCGGACCTATCAGGTATGTGACTGCCCGGTCGCCATAGTATGACCAGGATATAGCAGTAGAGAAGGCGAACAGCAGGAGTCCGATGGAGACAATATATTTCCCCCAGTTACCCAGGATACTTCTGGTAAATGCTTCAGTTGTCAGGGGTGCACTATGAAGAAGCGATTTCCCCTGGACAACAATCTCCCCTGATTCATCCTGCAGCTTACCATTCACTGCCTTAAGTTCTCCACTAAAGATCTCCCCGTTCCGGTAGAACCTGACATCTTCAGCAACAGACCTGGCGTTCAGAAGTGTGATATGATTTGTCATGATGCCCTCCCGGATGTCCAGCATACCATCAAATAGTGTTAAAGTATCCTTATTTGCCAGGAAGCGATACAATCTTTTATTATCCGATTGGTCTTTTTCATCATATTTCCCGGCAAGGAATATCATATCAGACTGCTGGAACTGGTTCTCAATCTTATCTTTCCATGCTCCTGAGGAGAGCAGCACCAGTCCGGTTAAGGTACATATGATGATCGTATCAATAAAAGGTTCGAGGATAGCTACAAGACCTTCAGAGACAGGTTCATGAGCACGTGCAGCGGCATGAGCGATAGGCGCAGATCCCTGGCCTGCTTCATTTGAGAACAGTCCCCTGTTCACGCCCCTGTTAAAAGCGAAGGCAAAGCTGGCACCGAGGAATCCTCCTGCAGCGGCTGTACCTGTGAAGGCATTTTGGAAAATCGAGATGATAGAAGGAATAATATTCTGATAATTGGTTCCAATAACAAGCAAAGCTCCAATAAAATAAAGGATAGCCATGATTGGGACCAGTCTTGATGTTACCTTGGCAATCCGTTTAATGCCTCCGATTATGATAAGGGCCAGCATGACTGCCAGTATCCCTCCGGTAATGGCATGTCTCACTCCGAAAGTTGCAAAAATTGAATTCGAAATGCTGTTTATCTGCGGAAGATTACCGGTGCCGAAGGAAGACAGTATTGTTGCGATAGCAAAGAAAGCACCCAGTACCACACCAATTTTAATGACCTTCCCATTCCGAAGCCTTATATTCAGTCGCTTTTTCATATAATACATGGGGCCGCCGGATACAGAGCCGTCGGGTAATACATCACGGTACTTATGGGATATCGTAACTTCTACAAATTTTGTGGTCATACCAAACATGGCAGTGACCAGCATCCAGAACAGGGCAGCAGGTCCCCCGAGATGAATAGCCAGGGCTACCCCGGCAATATTCCCAGTACCCACCGTCCCGGATAAAGCAGTGGCAAGTGCTTGAAAATGAGTAGCATCTCCCACGTCACTTGCTTTATCAAATTTTCCCTTCACGCATTTGATAGCATGGCGGAAATACCTGATCTGCGGAAATTTGAGGTAAATAGTAAAGAATATGCCTGTACCCAGGAGGAGAAATACAAACCATGGATGCCCGCCAATATAAGTATCAAGCTTTGTAAGAAAATTGTAAACTGCTTCCATCTGTGCGACTCGAAAAAAAGAATGGGTTAAAGTCAACAAATGTAAAAATAAATCGTGAACTGTGAGTCGTGAGTTGTGAGTCGAAGGGTGTGAGTTATGGGTGATTTAATATTTGCGAAGTAAATATTCGTGAGCTGGTTGTTTAAGGAACCTACACAGGGTATGCGGTTGTGGGACCAAATCTGCAAGGGTTAAAAAGAGGTTGATACAAACGCTCCAAGGGTTTAAAGAGCTCCAAGGGTGGTATAAACCCTCCGTAGGTTTTAAGAGCTCCAGGGGTTACTAACACCCCTGGGATTAAAGCGCTCCAGGTGTTATAATAACCCTCCAGAGATGGTATACTCTCCAAGGGTGGTATACTCTCCAAGAGTTTAAAAAGCTCCAGATGTTATATAATACAGATACTCCAGGAGTTTTAAAAGCTCCGGTTATGGGTACAAACCCTCCAAGAGTTTAAAGAGCTCCAAGGGTTATGGTAGTCACAAAGATTTAAATATCCCACCCTTTTAATTAATTTAGCAGCGTTCAGTTATTGTTTAATCCTCATCAAAAATGAACCGGTTTATTTTCTTTATTCTACGCACATTAATTATCCTGACTGGATTTTTTGTTTTTACATCAACACATGTTGTTGCCCAGGTAAGTAATCTTAACCAGAGGGTGGCACTGGTAATCGGTAATTCAGACTATAAAGCAGGCCCCCTGCTGAATCCCGTAAATGACGCCAGGGCAATGGCCAGGGCACTCCAGGAAACCAACTTTGAAGTACTTAAGTATGAGAATGTCCTGTCGGTGGCAGATATGAAAAAAACTATCCGGGAATTCGGTGAAAAAATTCAAAACGGAGGTGTCGGACTTTTCTATTATGCCGGCCATGGTATCCAGGTAAATGGTAAAAACTACCTGATACCTACCGGAGCTGAAATTTACAGGGAAGAAGAAGTGGAATATGAGAGCGTCGATGTGGGATTTGTCCTTGCTCAGATGGAAGCTGCCCACAACAGAATGAACATCGTCATCCTTGATGCATGCCGTAATAATCCTTTTGCAAGGAGCTGGCGTTCAGTATCACAGGGACTTGCTTTCATCAATGCTCCGGCAGGTACCCTCATCGCATATGCCACAGCACCAGGATCAGTCGCCTCGGATGGAACCGGAGAGAATGGATTATATACCCAGGAATTGCTGAAACAGATCAAAAAACCTGAACTTAAAATTGAAGATGTCTTTAAAAACGTCAGGGTTAATGTATTGGAATATAGCGGTGAACAACAAACTCCATGGGAATCATCATGCCTGGTAGGTGACTTCTATTTTGTCCGGGAGGAAACAACCCCTCAAATAACGGAAACCTCACCAAACCAGACGGATCAGGAAATCTGGGAAAATAATTTAAATGCTCTGTCCGCCAACGAACCACTGCTGAATATACAATGGAAAGCTATCGACAACAGGTATACTGTTCTGATGGATAACAAAGATATTTCTGCAGAAACTTCAAATGCAGGTTGCGGTGATAACCTGCTGGTTTATCATCATAATACCGGGAAATATTTCATTTTAAATGATTATTGGAAATACCAGGATAACATCTACCGTGAAGCAACAATCCTGCCATTTAATACCGCTACCTGCTGGAGAGCCCGGGATAACACATACTGGTTTTTTGACCGGGGCAGTGATATCACTTCACAAACTAAAATCGCCTTTTTTAATGAACATAAACTTATCTATGATACCCGGAATAATCAGTATTATATGTGTTCTTTCTTTACCACTTTGATGAATGGAAATGTATATCCTGCAGAACCCGTATTTTCACCCAACGGAACCCTCTGGAGATATGACGGTCAATATTACTTCCTGTATGTGAATGGTGAACAGGTTGGAGCCCGTACTTTTTCACAATGGAGCGGGAACGACCTTATTGTATATGATGAACAGGCCGGGAGTTCTTATTTGCTCACGGACATATACAACAGGAATGATAACCGGCTCAGGCCGGCAGAGATCGTTGCCTCACCCGGAATGGTCACCTGGAAAAGACAGGATAACACCTATTATCTTTATCGTAATGACCAGCAATTCGCAGCACCGGAAATAACTGATTCAGATTTTTCCAATGATGACCTGGTTGTATATGAAAAAACTTATCAACAGACGTATCTCCTGAAGGACTGGAACAACAGTAATGACAATATACTCAGGGATGCCACCACGTTGTTCTCACCTACCGGGGTGTTCTGGCGACGCTCAGGTACCAATTTCTGGATTTACCGGCATGGGCAACTTATTAAATATGAATTAACATCAGGTTGGAATGGCAATGATCTTGAAGTACATGATTCCGTCCTGGGATTGACCTATATCCTGCCGGATTATGCTTTTTCAGATGATGATATGCTGAGAGCTGCAAAGCTGAAACAATAGATCGTTGATTAACCTGTTTCCCCGATAGCGTAACAGATTAAAAAAAAATTCCTACATTTCACAACTTATATCATAAGGAACATTGTTTTTTTTTCTTACATAAGTTTCGATTTATTCCATTTTAAGAAATGACCCTACAGATAAAACAGGTTGAGGGGAAAAGGGAACTGCGCATGTTTATTCATCTTCCCGAACAAATCCATAAAGGTCATCACAACTGGGTACCTCCCCTCTATATGGACGAATGGCAATATTTCAACCCTGCAAAAAACAAATCATTCTCCTACTCCGACACAATCCTTTTGCTTGCATATGAAGGACATCAGGTTGTCGGAAGGATCATGGGGATTATCAATCACCGGTATAATTCAAGCCACAAAGAAAATCACGCACGATTCTGCTGGATGGAATGCCGGAATGAACCGGAGATTGCTGCTGCCCTGTTAAATCATCTTGAAGATTGGGCCCGTTTAAAAGGGATGGAGAAAATTGTTGGCCCGCTTGGGTTTTCCGACAAAGACCCCCAGGGTTTCCTGATTGAAGGATTCAATGAACCGGTTGCCATTGCAACCAACTGCAATTGGCCTTATATGATAGACCTTGTTGAGGGAAACAACTATACAAAAAAAATTGACCTTGTTGTCTATAAGCTCGATATACCTGATAAAATACCGGAAATCTATGAACAGATCAGCGAACGGGCATTAAACCATCACCAGCTCTCTGTTCTGGAATTTGAGAAGAAAAGTCAGCTTAAACCTATGATCAGGCCGGTACTTGGTCTTGTAAATGAAACCTTTGCCGAGATCTATGGCTTCGATCCGATGACTCATCAGGAAATGGATGACTTCGCAGCCCGTTACATGGCCATACTGGATCAGCGGTTTATCAAATGCATCATGAACGACCAGGATGAACTGGTGGCCTTTATTCTTGGGATGCCCGACATGAGCAAGGGAATCATCCGTTCACGCGGATATTTGTTTCCCTTCGGGATCTTTCATATACTCCGT
Organism: uncultured Bacteroides sp.; assembly: GCA_964599785.1. GTDB lineage: Bacteria > Bacteroidota > Bacteroidia > Bacteroidales > SM23-62 > LJUQ01. Next base: position 7,642 of record CAZRHW010000024.1, read on the forward strand.
TCTGCAAAGAAAACAAAACAACTTAACCTGATGCTGGGAGGCATCCGCGAGGATCACCGTAATACAGGCCTGGATGCTATCCTGGCAATTAAAATATTAGGATCTGCGAAAAAAGCCGGTTTTGAATTGATCGACAGTCATCTTGAACTTGAGGATAACTATAAAGTAAGAGCCGAAATGGAACGGATGGGTGGGAAGGTTTATAAAAGATACAGGATCTTTTCGAAGGACCTGTAATTGGTTTATTGGTTTATTGGTATATTGGTATATTGGTATATTGGTATATTGGTGAATTGGTGAATTGGTGAATTGGTGAATTGGTGAGTGTGGGAAAGGGATTAGGGGATTTAGGTTCTGCAGGTTGTTAACGTGCAGCTGAATATAAGTTGGATGAAACAAGTAAACCCGGTTGTTAATCGGGGAAGTTGGTGAATTGGTAAATGGGTATTTTTGATACAAGCGTTTATTTAATTGTTTACTTAAACGCTTACACGCTTTAACGCTTATTCCCTTATCCGCTTATCCGCTTTAACGCTTCAACGCTTACACGCTTTAACGCTTTAACTCTTCAACGCTTTAACGCTTATTTTCGTTTTCTCCTGTCCCGATGCAGTTGGTGATTCCGGCTTTCGGTTTTGTTTCAACTTTCGGCTTTCGGTTTTGTTTCGACTTTCGGCTTTCAGTTTTGTTTCGACTTTCGGCTTTTTATTCCTCTATCAGCTTTAAATAATCCAGCATCAGCGGGATATCAAATTCCCTGATACCATACTTAAGAAGATATTTTTTATCCTGATCGAAAACCGAAGCAAGCCAATCAAAATCAGCCCCCGTCTTGATCAATGCCTTTTTGTAGTTTTCTATTGCCCCTGGTTTATTACCCGTACACCATTCCACATGACCAAGATTGATAAAATCATTTTTATTGCCATCCTTTTTAACGACTTTTTCAAAATATTTCCTGGCACTGTCAAATTTCCCGAGTGCAAACGAGCACCAGGCGATTGGCCGGCAGACCTTATAATTTGAAGGATCCTGGTACTCAACCTTATAATAGTATTTTAGAGCAGTTTCAAAATCCTCCATATCCATATATGTATGGCCAATATAAGTTTGAATATAAAGATTCTCCGGGTCCTGCTTCTCAGCCTCCTTATAATATTTCAGAGAAGATTTAAAATTACCTGACTTGCGGTAACAGAAAGCTATCTTTTTATGAATCCATATTTTGTTTTTATCAAACAATTCTGCCTTATGATAATATTCGATAGCCCTGTCAAAGTCTCCCAGTTTCTGAAAACCATAGGCGATTTTTTCCACAACTTCAAAATTGGATTCGTCACATGAGAGGTGACCGAAGATGTTGATGGCTTCCCGGTAGTATTCCTTTTCAAAATAAAATTCCCCGATATTCCTCAGGATCTTTTCATCACTGATCAGTAAATTAATAATATGGCTTTTTTCAATATTAAATGGTATATCAAAAACATCTTCAAACTCATCTTTCATGGGATGAAGGTTGAAAAACCTGTAAAGATCCTGCAGGTATTGGGTGTATATTGTTCTGTCTTTGATAAATTTATCAAGCATTTCATCATTTGATGAAAGTTCATTCATGGCCTTGATTTCCATGTTAAACATTTCCATCATCATGGATTTCTGAAGTGATGGCATATTCCTGATATTCAGGCAAAAAGAATATTTATCGGAGTTGCACAGAATGTTTGATCTTTCCAGCCCTTCAACAAAAAGAGAAACATCAAATTCCTCCTTCTGGTCTTCCAGTGCTTTCATAACATTTTCATTGTCCCTGTAAAATGGCAAAAACCAGTTGCTGAACTCGTTGAAAAACTGAAATCTCTTCAACAGGGCAAAAGCGCTAAGAAAGACATCAGATCCTTCCATCTGAAGCATGGAAAATTCTTCCAGTTTTTCATATATATCCGGAGTATCCTTAAAAACTGTTTCCCATTCCGGGTTCTTTTCATCAATGATTTTTCTTGACAGAAGGTCTTCGAGGTCAAGTTTTTCTTCAAGAGTAGATTTGATTTTCATCATTTCAGGGAAAATTTCTTCCCGGATCTTCCGTGTAACTTTCTCCGTTTCTCTTGCTTTCAGGTACTGAAGTATGATCGCTTCAATATTCTTATCAAAGTTTTTCTGTTCTTTAATTATTTTAATGCGTTGTTCAATCTCAGGATAATATTTCAGCTTCTGGTCGTGGAGATAAAGTGCGAGTATAAGACCGGCCAGGGCCCGTTGCCATACCTGGTCCTCCTGATAATCAAAAAAATCTAAATGCAGGCTGGCTTTTTGAACATCAAAATGACGAATCAGTGAAAGTGTCAGGGAACTGACAAGGATGCTTTTATCATACCACGGAATGAACCTGGATGGAATGATCTGCCTGACAATATTTATTTCATCCTCCCTGAATTTATCCGTCATCCAGATAATCCTGAAGATGTTCATCAGGCTCCGGTGATATTCTTCCCCGGGTGGTACCTTTCCCCCATCACCAGTTACTTCGGTATCTCCAAGAATTTGTTCGATTTCTTTCTGGAAAGTCAATTTATCAACCACTTTAGCCGATTTACTGGTAAGTAACTGGGAGGATCTTTCAACTTCGGCTTTAATGATATAATATCCAAGCAGTTTCTGATGGGAAATAATATCCTCTTTCATATCATCAGCCAGCTCAAGGACTGATTTCATCAGGTGCTTATATACTTTTTCCTTTTCAGGATCGTCAGCCAGCTCAAAAGAATATTTCAGGATATTCCGGTAGGTCTCACGGTATTTTTCCAGCTGGTTGGCAAAATCCTTGTTTTTACACGCTGTCGTCAGATCTGCCAGTATATCAAAAGCATCTATCACCTCATGATCATAGATATGATTGAATATTTGCCTGAACCTGTCCTGTAATTCGGAATATTTCATCACTATTCAATTGTTAAACTGTTAAATTGTTTAACCATTTAGCATCTTAGCAATTTAGCCATTTAACAATTTATTTGTTATCAAAAATCGACCCAAGCCCTGATCGGCACAAAATCAGACAATTTGGCAGAATAAAAGGATAAAGTAAAAAGTAAAAAGCAAAAAGTATCTATATCAGAAATTTTTCCTTTTTCCTTTTTACTTTTTACTTGCTTATGATTTACTTTTCAGCATTCCATAACCCGAACCTCACACAAACCTGCAACTTGCTACCTGTAACAAGTATTGACAATCATGAAGACTTTTCAGATTTATTTTCTTTTCCGGTTCCACTTATCAAAAATCCCATCAGTCCCCCCATCAGTGTACTGGTATGCCAGTTGGAAGTGATCGGGCATGATCCGCTGCTACATCCGACAAAGCGCCAGTAAGCAAAACCTACCAATGCTCCCGCCGAACTGATTGTGATGACTTTCCAATATTTTCTGAAAAATTGTTTCATGAATCATGAATTACTAAAGTTGTATAATTACTTCAAAATATATGCCAATAATATATATATGTCAATATTAACATATTTATAAATATCCCGGCTAAAGCCGGGCTCTACCATATTCTCAAATATGATTAATGAGGAAATGTCAAAACTTAAACTTTAATCAGAAATAGAATTCAAGCTCTTTTCCCCTAAGGGGCTGTTTAAAAAGTCAATAAAGGCTTCTCACAAATATGCACTGATTATTCCGCAGATTACGCAGATATCTCTGAACCAGTGATTTGAGTTCTG
>CAZRHW010000025.1:0-11185 GCA_964599785.1 uncultured Bacteroides sp.
ATAGGTATAAACTCATCATTAAAGATATTACAGGAAAAGTTGTAAAAACCATTAACAACATCACCGAAGAAAAGATTGAACTAAACAGAGATGGTTTACCAGCAGGATTATATTTGATTGAACTCAGAGGGTCCAAAATCTACAGGGGTAAAATAGTGATAGAGTAACCGGCTCAAATCACCTACTGATTATAGTACCCTATAGGTCATAATACATCGATTAGAAAATTATTTCAGATATTATCGCCTAATAAAAATGAAATCTCCGCCTTCATCACCAGTATCCTGAATTACACCGTATTGAGGGACATTGGGACTGTTATTCAGAACAGCTTCGCGAAAACTACTAAATAACTCACTAGCTGAGAGATACTTCTTTTCATTTTCAAGTAGTCTTTTCAACAGATATTCCAGGAATACACTTCTATCCGGCACTTCCTCAAATGTCCCACTTGTCATAGCTTTTCGACTTGTCATTGAATACAACTTGTTCACAGCAATGGAAGCATCCTGAAATGCTCCCCTGGATTTAAATATCGCACCAGCAAAGCACGCATCTGTAATTAATAATGTGTGATGTGTATTAATATCATCTACATAATCCTGGATTGTGCTGTTTCGAATCCAATTAACCGAGGAAAATTCGTCAGCATCAGCTGGCAACCAAAATCCGGTCTCCTTTTCATTATCCCAAAATCCATGTCCTGCATAGAATATCAGCAGATTATCATTCTCTGTCAGCTGATAGCTTAATTCATCAAGTTTTTTAATTATGTCAGCTCTGTTTGGATCCTTAAGAAGACTGACATTTTCAGGATTGAACATATAATTCCCGATCAAAGTGCTGTACAACAAAGTAGCATCGGTAATCGGATTATCCAGATCAACCAGGGCAGGATCATTATAGTTATCTATACCTATTATTAACCCATAATATGTTCCTTTAAAATCTGACTCATCAGTAATTACCGGAGTTTTTTTAATTTCATTATTTATCAGATTAAGAAATTTAGTGGATGAGTTTGACAGTACATCGGCTGCATCAATTTTAAAAACATTTAATCCATCTGCCAGATTATACGATTGCTGAAAAAAACCATTTTCATCTGTGGCAATAATATTATTATTTATTAAAAGTGACTGAATACCAGATTCGTCTGTCAACCTGCCGATTAAATAGATATTTGATGCCGAAATATGAGCAGTAAAGGAGGTATCAACCCGGGGCGAAATAATTTTTATCCTGGGAGGAGCAATATCTCTAACCTCTCTGTTTCCTGATTTATCCTTGCCTGACTTAGACATTTCGGGCTTTTTAATAATGATAGTAGTTACTTCACTTTCTCCTTCTATCTGGCAAAGCAAAGAAAAGTTTATGGTCAATAAGACCATGAGTAATAAAATGAATTTTAAAAAATTTAAGCTCATTGATTATATTAACCTGTTGTGCTATTGAAACGGTTAAGTTATTGATTTATAGATTATTTTTTGTAGAGCCGCGCCGCGGCGCGGCTCTACAAAAATCCAATTTCAAATATCTTCTGCTTAATAGCACAACGCGTTATTTTAACCCGGATTTATGACAAATTTTACTACAAAACCAATGGATAATCCATCTAAACCTTCATCAGGGTCTTTCGATGGAACAATATCTAACCAGGGAGATAAACAATATTCGAGTTCAACTCCCAGGTATAAAAACCTGACAATATTGATATCAAATCCCAATCCCAGAGTGCCAAATATACTATACTTAAAATACTCATCCTTTTTGTATTCCGGATTATATTTATACAGGATTTTTGTTTGTCCAAGGCATAGAAAAGGGTATAATGAATATCTGGTGTTTCGAAGTAAGTCATACTCAATTATTGCTCCACCAGCATATCCCCAATAATATCCGGTATCTGAATAATTAATTCCATTATCTGAATAATTAATTTTTTCACGAAAAGTTTTATAATAATCACCTCTCACTCCTAATCCTAACTGTTTCAAATAAATTGCCCCTTTCAGATTGAAACCATATGATTTAGATTCAAGAATACTCTTTGATCCCAGATTTGCATTCAGATCTAATTTGAATTTACGCTCTATTGATTGTTTGTTTACTTCAGATTGAAGAAGGTCTGCTTTTACCTTAAATTTTACATTTACGCTAACCAGCTCATCCACCTCCTCAAAAACATCCCATATGATGCATTTGTTTTCACCCGAACCAACAACTATTCCAACATCTCCGGCAACACTCTTTAAGGGTTCTCCATAAGTCTTACCACCATCAGTTGACATAAATACTTTTACAATTACAGGCTGATCAGCTGCAATGCCAATTAAGTCGTAATATATATGAATCTTTTCTCCTGCTATTTCAGGATGTACATTTTCGATTCTCTGTGAAAAACAATCAACAGGAGTTAATATCAGAATTATAAAAAGTATGGATTGAAAGAGATAATTATTATTCATGTATATAGTAAGTAGATCTTAATATATGATTTACATTGTAAGCGCCATGTGATCTGTTAAAGTTATAAAATTGTTTCCAACTCTCAATTTTCCCATTTAGTTGATGTGCAGGTTAGCAATCGGTAGTAGCTTTCCCCGATTGGCAATCGGGTTTGACCAGGATCACCCTTCATTATTGAGGGGTTGTGTCACAACCCAAACTTGCACTGTGCATTTCTTGCTCACTACCCCATACTTTTACAAACTTGTACCTTGCAACCTGAAACCTTTCATTAGCCATAGCCTCACTGCCTGCCGAAGTTTTAACGAAGGCAGGAGCCTTAGCCTTCTTTCTTTACAACCCTGCGACCACTGCGACCATTGCTACAATTGCAACCTTTTCCCTTTTTCCTTTTCCCTTTTTCCTTTTTCCTTGCCCGAATGGAACCATTTGATTTTAAATTTGAATTACCTTACTTTTATATAATCAATCTTTGTCATAATATACTGCACTAATGCAGATCTGGTCAGCCGAAATTAAAATGATCCATTATTCGACAGTATCAGGGATGAACCCGAATTTCAGCAGATTGTCAGGGAATATGGAAGCCAAATACCAGGAACTATTCATGCCCACCAGGAGCTTTGAACCAGGAACAACAAAACCCTCAGCTGAACAGCTGAGGGTTTTGTTTGTTGACCTACCAGGGTTCGAACCTGGACTCTTCGGATCCAAAATCCGACGTGTTACCAGTTACACCATAGGTCAGTCCATAAAAAAGTGGTGCAAAGGTAAGAAAAAATGGAATAAATATGACCTGGATAAAAACCATTAAAAAACCGGCTCACGCCGGTTTTTATCCTAATCTGATAAGGTGATAACTCCTTCCTTTATGTGTAGTGTCTTCCCTGCTGCTTTCTGCACCTGAGAAGCCGGTAAATCCTCTATATCATCAAGGAAATACCTGGTATTGCCATCAAGATAAATATATTTCCCTTCAGGGACCTTTACGACAATCTCAGTTTCAGGGGATCTCCATTTATATACTTTAGATAATGAAAAATATGGATCCAGAATAAGCGTTGCACCATCCTGCGTATAACGATATGAAGTATTTTCTGCATTTACGATAGCGCTGATCCTTGATCTCCCCTGTGACCTTTTCTTCACAACTACTTCAAATTGTTTATCATCAGAAGACTCAATATCAAGATCGATTTTTCCATATATTTTAGACTCATCTGAAATGATATGCCATTCATCATCATCTTCGTTGTACCATTCATTCCGGAATCCCTTGATGCCAGGATCATTGTGCATGCGTAACCGAAGAGTGTCCGAGTCAAAGGGTTTAAGATATTCTTCCTCACTTCTCTGACCGCTTGTGGCGAAATTACTCCCTTCATATACGAATAATGTTATCAGGAAAATCACACTCAGCAACCAGAGAACCAGACCGGTCAATCCAATTGCCCTGTCGTTGGCTTTAAATCTGAATATAAGTTTGATGCCACCATAAATAAGTGCAATAATAGGAATGGCAATAGTCATAAATAATGCAAAACTGAAAAGGGTAATAGTTCCCGGATCGGAGAGAAAATGGAACATATCACCAAGGGGGTAGACATGGATCGGCGGCCAGATATCAATTGGGAACAGGGCATGTCTGAAGAAAAAAACTGAAGTTAATCCCATGATGGCTGTAATCCCTGCAATGATAAAGGATATCCCTATAATAATCAGGATAATTTTTAAAAAAACCAGTATGATCTGACCAATCACATGAAATATTTCTGCAAATACACTTTTAGTTCTCTTATACTCTTTTGTTTGCTGTACCCTTTTTACGTTTTCTTTAACTGTTTCATATTCCTCTTTCACTGTTTTTTCTATATTCGAAACGGTTACCTTTTCCCCCCGCATTTCAAGCTTTTGTGCAGCAGTCTCGGCTTTTGGCACAACAATCCAGAGAATGATATAAATAATCGGGATGACCTGGATTGGAAAGGTTAATATAACCAGTAATAACCTGATGATCCAGGCTTCAATACCAAAATATGCTGCCAGTCCTGCTGCCACACCACCCAATATAGCATTGTCAGGATCACGGTATAATTTCCTGTGGTGTTTCCGGCTGTGTTCTTCTCCTCCGGTTGTCGTTTCCGATCCTAATGTTTCAGCATCGTAGAAATCCTCCGGCCTGCCCATGATAGCTATGACCTCATTCACATCGTCAAGGGTGATTACCTGCTTCTTATCACTGACTTTCGTTTGAAAAATTTCAGCAATCCTGGATTCAATATCTGAAATGATCTCATTTCCTTCTTCCATATCCCGGAATCTGCTGCTGATGGAATCAAGATAATTCTTTAATTCCTGGTATGCATCCTCATCAAGATTAAATACGATCCCGCTTAAATTGATTTTGATTGTTTTTTTCATGACTTTATTTTATGATTTGTTTTTTGCAGATGATGTGTTATTAATGGAATGAACTGCTTCAATAAGCTCATTCCACGATTTATGCAATTCTTTAAGGAATTTCCTGCCGCTTTCAGTGAGGGCATAGTATTTTCTGGGTGGCCCCTGGGTGGATTCCTCCCACCGGTAGCTGAGGAGCCCTGCATTTTTTTGCCTTGTGAGTAACGGGTATAACGTACCCTCCACAACAATTAACCTGGATTTTTTCAGCTCATTAATGATGTCCGTGGCATATGCATCATTTTTTGAAAGAATAGACAGGATACAATATTCCAGGACTCCTTTCCGCATTTGTGCTTGTACATTTTCCACATTCATGATGGTTATAGTTTAAATATTTGTGATGATTCATTCATAAAAGATTTTCCTAATTGTGAAATATATCTGTTCTTCTGTAAATATTGAAAGATCTGTAATTTTCCGATTGATTCATGAAACTTATATTAGTTGATATTTGAGCAGATGGAGGCTTAAGACTTTCCTTATCATCAAAATGAAATGTATCTTTAACGATGGGTGTGATGTTAATTGAATCGGCATGGGGTGAATTGGTTTCTTCCCATCCGTTTATGAATCCCCCGGATTGTAAAGATGGTTTGTTTGTGATAGTTTTTATTGCCTGCATATTGTCATGATTTCCAGATCTAATAGAATATAATTGTGATTCACTTTTGTTTTCCGGAGCACTTCCTGTGAACAAAGCAAGTACGAAAAGACTCAAAATCAAATATTTAAGTTCAGACAGTATGATGATTTTAAATATACTATACATAACATATAATATTTTAATGCAAAGATATATAAAAAAATTAATACTATGCAATACATAATACTAAAATATTAAAAAATATTTTTAATATTGGTTTAAATTCGATTAAAAGAATTGCTGTTATTATTACTATTTCTTTATGAAAATTGAAGGTATTTTGATGAAAATGGTCACAGAGCTGGAAGTTCCGGTACGATATCATTTACCGGTGGGGAAGGAATTGGTTTATCTGAACGGTTTGATTGGAAAAAGAATTGAAATACACTATCTGCGGGAATTTGCGGTAAAATCTGCGAATATCTGCGAGAACTTTACTAATTTTATTGATTACTACCAATAAATAGTTTATTTGTCTAACAGGGATTATATTTATAGCAAGAATAACCTCAAACTCATCTTTTTCAATGAAGTCATTTGTAATTACCCTATTTTCATTCATGATACTGGCAGGTAATTCATTCAATTCACTGTGCCAGGTTAATGATAAAGATCTGCAGAAATTACTTGATCAGTATCTGAAGTCAGGTGATCCGGAAATATCAGCAAAAATTTCCGAAACAAATCCTGGTTCAAAATATGACCGTTTTTGCCAGGTGTATAACTTACTTAATATTGATAATCAGAAAGGAATTTCGCTTTCCGGAGAGCTGATAAGGGATCATCCTGATTTCCCGGAAGCCTATTTTGCAATGGGTACCTTTCTGATTAACGGGGCAAAAGATTACATCACTGCAGTTTTATATATGGATACAGCCATCCAGTTGAAGCCGGAATTTACAATGGCCATTTTCAACAGGGGAATAGGTCGGATTAATGCTAAAGAATATGATGAAGCCATGAATGATTTTGACCGGATTATCGAAATAGACAGGGGGAATGCCGCAGCTTACGTGATGAAAGCCGTGATAAATTATTCTTCAGGGAAATTTGAAGAAATTATCCCGGATATTGAAATTGCGCTGCAGATGGATCCATATATCATTTCATCATTATACTATTTACAGGTCAGAAAAACCATGGATAAAGCAGTTGAGCTTGCCCCGGAGAATGCAAATCTCTATTATGCCAGGGGATATGCAAATTTTAAAGCTGGTTATTTCCGCCTGGCTATTAATGATTTTGTTAAGGCTCTGGAACTGGTTCCGGGAAGTTCAGAATTTTACAAATTGTCCGGTGCATGCAAGATTTATCTGAAAGACGGACCGGGAGCTGAATCGGATCTCAAAGTGGCTATGGGTATTAATCCCGATGATCCTGAAATTTATTATTATATGGGATTGCTTGCCAATGATGTACAGAATCAGCCTGAGATGGGATATGAATATATGAGCCAGGCCATTGAACTGAATCCCCGGGATCCGCTGAATTATTATGTAAGAGCATGGTCATCCTATGGTTTTTCTGATTATGAATCAGCCCTTGCAGATATCGAAAAAGCTATTGAACTGGATAACAGGAATGGTGATTTCTATACGCTCCGGGCACTGATATCCCTTTATTGGGAAACCGGATCCGGATATGATTATTGCGAGGATTTCCGGAAAGCCAGAGAACTGGGAACCGTTTACAAACTGGATAAGTACATAAAGAAATATTGTCAGGAATAAATAAGTCTGCAAACCTTCAAGTCCCCATATTCAAATAAAAAGGTCAACATTATTTAGGCATTGACCACTTGTAACCTGCAACTTGTAACTTGTAACCTGCAACTATATTTTTTTTATTTTGTTTTACTATTTTTGTTTAACCAGAATGGTATAGAAAAATTCATTCAGGATTGTTTACACCTTCTCAGTTCCAAGCAGTAATTAATGTATAGAAAGTATTACACATATTTCCTGTTAATTTTTATTATCATGTTTATTCCTCCGGGGAAATTGACAGGACAAGAGTTTAATGAACAGGGGCTTTTGCCGGTTTATTATTTTTCTCCCAAGGATTATAACGCACTCGAACAGAACTGGGATATTACACAGGACAATCGTGGGATCATGTATTTCGGTAATAACCATGGAATACTTGAATATGACGGGGTAGAATGGAGAATGATCAGGGTTTCCAACGGGTCAACAGTTAAATCACTGGCTTCTGATAACAATGGTAAGGTCTATGTGGGTGCACAGAATGAGTTCGGATATCTTGAATCAGATTCTACAGGACAGCTAACCTATTTTTCACTATCAGATCAATTAGATGATAGTATAGGATATTTTGATTTTATATGGTGTACTCACTCCATTCCGGAAGGAATTATTTTTCAGGCCCAGCAATATGTATTCATATGGAAAAACGATTCCTTGCACATCGTACCCTCCGAGGACCCTGTTCATGAATCATTCTGTGTTAATGGCTCAATTTATTTCCGACTGGAAGGAGTTGGGATAACCCGGATGGAGAAAAACCAGTTTATACCCATCAGGGGAGGTGAAATATTTTCCGATATAAATGTTTATGGAATGGTCCCTTTATCATCCGGGAAAATACTAATCGCTACCGATTATGATGGCCTTTATATCATGAAGGTTAATGAAAATACAGGAGAAATTATGGATATCTCCAGGATACAGACCAGGATAGAAAAATTATTGGAACAGGTTGAGATCTATAATGTAAATAAAATTGATGATAAACAGATATCACTGGGCACATGGGGAAATGGAGTAATTATCATGGACACTGCATGGAGCCTTGTAACAGTACTGGATAAATATGCAGGTTTGCAGGATCAGATCGTACAGGAACAATTTGTTGATGCAAATGGTAATCTCTGGCTGGCTTTAAGTAACGGGATATCAAGGATCGAGATCAGCTCCCCTATTACCACCTTTACTGATCAGAATGGCTTGCCTGGTGCTGTTCAGTCGGTTACACGATTCAATAATACCATATATGTGGCAACATTAAGGGGATTATTTTACCTGGATCAGGTATCCATGACTGAACGACTGACGGGTATAAAAACACCTGTTTTTAAAGTTGTTGAAGGTATGGAAGAGATGGAATGCTGGAATCTTATCACCTTCAAAAATGCAGGAGAAGAGATATTGCTTGTAGTCATGAATACCAATGTCATGCAAATCGACAGAAATAATGAGCGTAAAATTATTCTGGAAGAAGTTCCCTGGACATTGTACCAGTCAAAGCTGGATCCTGCGCGCGTATTTGTCGGTCTTGAAAGTGGGCTTGCCTCTGTCTACCGGAGTAAAGGTAAGTGGATTAAAGAGGGGAGAATCGAAGGAATTGATGAAGAAATAACACAGCTATCAGAAGATTTCATAGGAAATCTCTGGCTGGGGACACCGGAAATTAATGTGATAAAAGTGAATATCCTTTCATTTGAGAACAACAGGATCAAAGATTTTTCCATCACAAGATACGACAGCTCATATGGTTTGCCGGATGGGCCATTTGTATTTTCGCAAACAATAGGTCCTTTGAACGTTGCAACAAACAAAGGGATATTTAAGTATGTTACCCATGAAAACAGGTTTGTCCCGGATTCCGCTTTCGGTAGTCAGTTTGCTGATGGATCAAGATATATTCACAGAATTATCAGAGATGAAGGTACAGATATCTGGATGGTTGTGGCCAGCGAGGGTGGTGAAAAACCATATGAAGTTGGATATCTGAAAGCTATGAATAACAATCAGTATGAATGGATAGCAGGACCCTTTAAGAAAATATCGGAAAACCTTATTCATGCCATTTTTATCGATGATCAGCAGGTGGTTTGGCTGGGTGGTTCGGATGGGCTGTTCAGATATGACAGGAAAATCAAAAAGAATTATGAGATCCCATACTGGGCATACCTTCGCAGCATTAATCTGAGCGAAGGGCAGAAGATCTTTGGAGGCACATATTTTAACGAAGCAGGAATGAATATTTTAGAACAACCTGCTTTATTGAAATCCATACTTCCATTTTCAAATAATTCCCTGGTTTTTAACTATGCTGCACAGTCGGGAGAAGATGAGTCATTCCTGAGATTCAGTTATTTTCTGGAAGGAAATGATACAAAGTGGAGTGAATGGAATCCTGAAACCAAGAAAGAATATACAAATCTTTATGAAGGCAGATACGTATTTCGGGTCAAAGCAAAGAATATTTATAACCACGAAAGCAACGAAGCTGTATATGAATTCACCATCCTTGCCCCCTGGTACCGCAAATGGTGGGCTTTTATATTCTATGTTATATTTGCCACAGCCATCGTTTATATAATCGTGAAGTTGTATACCAGGCAATTGCGGCAGATTATTAAAGAGAGAACGGCAGAAGTTGTCAGGCAAAAAGATGAGATTGAAATACAAAAAGAGGAAATTGAAGAGAAAAATAAAGATATCATGGACAGTATCAAGTATGCCAAGAAGATCCAGACGGCACTTCTTCCGCCCGAACAGGATATGAGCAGACTTGAACTTGACGGATTCATACTTTTTCTGCCAAGGGATATTGTCAGTGGCGATTTTTACTGGATAGGCCAGAAAAATGGTAAGCCTATTACGGTGGCCGCTGACTGCACAGGGCATGGTGTTCCGGGGGCATTTATGAGCATGCTGGGGATATCCTTCCTGAATAATATTATCGGGGGAACCGGGGATATTAAAGCCAATGAGATATTGAATGAACTGCGTATACAGGTTATTAAACATTTACGACAGAAAGGACAGGAGGGAGAACAGAAAGATGGAATGGACCTTGCACTGCATATCATCGATAAGGAAAACAACAGGATCGAATTTGCCGGAGCTAACAATCCCCTGATACTCATACGAAATGATGAAATCATCCAGGTAAAGGCAGACCGGATGCCTATAGGTATTCATGAACGGGCAGATGAGCCGTTTCAGAATAATGAGATGGAAGTATTCAGTGGTGATGTGCTTTACACATTTTCAGATGGTTTTCAGGATCAGTTCGGAGGACCGGAAAATAAGAAGTTCATGATTAAAAAACTGAAAGAGCTTTTTGTTGAGATCTATAAGAAACCAATGGAACAACAAAAAGAGATTCTCAAAACAACCTTCTATAACTGGATTGAATCCGGTGGCACGGAACAGATCGATGATGTGATTGTAATTGGAATCAGAATATAAAAAAAAGCCCGCGATCGCGGGCTTCTTTTTATTCAATGATAAGCAATCTGTTGAATATTCCCTGATCGGTTTTCAGGTAGAGATGATAGATCCCTTTTGCACATCCGGATAGATCAATCTGAAATTCGAGCTTATCTCTCTGACCGGATAACTGATTGATATATACCATTCTGCCAGTCAGGTCATAAACCTTAACATCAAGGTCTTCAGATCTCAGGTTTTCCATAGACAGATTGAATATTCCGTCACTGGGATTTGGATAGATCCTGAGATTATAAAGGTTTACAAATGGATTATCAATCCCTTCTCCATATTTTAACCTGCTTTGCCTGTTAGATCTTGAAGAATTCAATGTGCCGGCTTTTGTCGGTGTACAGCCTGTTGGGTGAAC
>CAZRHW010000026.1:0-11154 GCA_964599785.1 uncultured Bacteroides sp.
GTTGATTTCAGTAAGTAAATAAAAAATCCTGTCATGGCTTTTTTCTCTGTTTTTCAATTTCTTTTTCCAAAATTCCTTTCAATTCTTCAAGCTCATTAAGACCAACATCCTTTTGTTTTACAAAAAAAGAAACAACCTGGTTTAGAGAATTATCCAATAAACCCTTAATTTTATATTTAAGAATAAACTGTGCATAATCCTTTTTGGAAACAATAGGGTAATAAACATATGTCTTTCCATAAACTTTATGGGAAATATAGCCTTTCTTTTCAAGAACTTTTAAAACCGTTGCTACAGTATTATAGGCAGGCCGGGGCTCCGGCAGTACTTCGATCACATCCGTTACAGCTCCGTCTCCAATCTCCCACAGAGCTTTTAATATTTCCTCCTGTGCCCTGGTAATCTCTTTCATTTTGTAAATTTATTACAAATATAAACTATATTTATTAAAATACAACTATATTTATAGTAGATTTTTAAAATTTTTACATTATATCCGATAATATCACAATAAATGACGGTAGGATATTAAAATTTAAATAACCGATCGCATAGAAGATTTAATAAAAATGTTTTTCCATCTTTGGATTTCAATGTAATTTCGGAAGAGGGATGGGATCATCAGATTCTCCTTAAATATTTGGTTATCTCTCTTTCAGGATTGAACATCATCATCCATTTATAAGATATTGCCACCTGATAATAAATATCTGTAATGACCCAAAGTGAAAAGCATTCCATTCAGCCTATTTCAACCTGTCTTGCTGAAAATTGCAAAGACTGCAGCCTCTCCGTGAACTTGAGCTGTCACTTCAGTCTTTTCCAACATATTAAATTCATGATCAGCGCCTTACCGGGTTTTCTTCTGGGTGCTGTTGGAATTAACAGAATTGGCAATTATTTTCTTATTCCCTGGATCTTATTTTGTGTGATTTTCTTTGGTATAATTGAAATCCGTGTTTTATGTTCACACTGCCCCCATTACGGTGAACCGGGTATTTCCCTTCGATGCCGGGCAGCATGGGGACTTTTAAAACTATGGAAATGGCGGTTGGGTCCCATGTCAGCTATAGAAAAGATCATATTACTGGGTGGTTTTTCTGTAATCTGGATTTATCCTTTACCATTTCTTATTATCGGAAGTCGGTGGTTCCTGCTTCTGGCTTACACTTTTGCAACATTGGGATTCTTTGGTTTTCTGAATTGGCAGTTCTGCAGACATTGCATAAACATTTATTGTCCTTTGAACAGTGTGCCGGATAATATAAAAAATGAATTGTATAAGCAAAATCCGGCTCTCATATCAGATTGAATTATTCCGATAAATAAAATGGTTAAATTCATCATTATACCATTATTCAAATTTTGACATCATTAGTAAATTACATAACTTGAAATGTTGTCTTATAAAAAGAAATTCAATGAAGCATATCATTTATCTGTCGTTTATTATTCTATTTATTCTTGCCTGTAAATCCAATCTGAAATTTAAGGATGATATAAAAACAGGTTTTGTTTCTTCAGAAGCAGATACATCCCTCACCAAAATAGAATATCTCGGTAAATTACTTTTCTTTGAAGAGAGTCTTTCCAGCCCTCCTGGCCAGGCCTGTTCCTTCTGTCATGATCCGGAAGTTGGTTTCTCAAATCCTGATAAGGATATGCCTGTATCTAAGGGGGCTCATCCCGGGCATTATGGCAGCCGTAATGACATGACCGTGACATATTCTGCTTTCATACCACCTTTACTTTACAATCAGGAGGAAGGCATTTGGATTGGGGGACTTTTCTGGGATGGCCGGGCCAACTCCTTAGTTGAACAAGCTATGGGTCCGCCCTTAAATATCCTGGAAATGGCCAATCCGTCAGAGGATATAATCCTGGAAAAAATTACAGCTCTTGATTACGCCACACTTTTTTCTGAGGTTTTTGGGCCGGATGCACTGGCAGATCCTCAATCGGCCTTCAGGAATATGGCTTTGGCTATGACTGCATATGAATCTTCAACCGAACTGAGGCCTTTCAGCTCTAAATATGATCAGTGGCTTCGTGGTGAGGCAGATCTGAGTGAGGAGGAATTACGGGGCTTGAATATTTTCGAATCCGAAGATAAAGGAAATTGCATCGCCTGTCACCCCAGCAGAATTTCAGCTGATGGTTCATTTCCGCTTTTTACCGACTATTCCTATGACAACCTCGGGATTCCCCCAAATCCTGAAAATCCCTTTTATTATTTGCCGAAAGAACTGAATCCTGATGGTATCTCATTTGTTGACCTCGGACTGGGTGTTACCGTAAATGACCCTGCCGAAAACGGCAAATTCCGTGTGCCAACCTTACGCAATGTGGCTGTCACAGACCCATATATGCATAATGGAGTGTTTAAAACCCTCTTTCAGATAATGGCTTTTTACAATACACGGGATATCGGTCCATGGCCAGCTCCGGAAGTGCCTGAGAATGTTAACAATGAAGAATTCGGAGATCTTGGATTAACGAACCAGGACCTCGGGGATCTGGTCGCTTTCCTGAATACTTTAACAGATGGCTGGATTCAGAAACCATAGTCCGGCATCTTTAATCATAAACCATTAAGAACATTGTATCTTTTCTGAAGTTTAAAATCTATCTATAAAGTAATTGGTGATATCCTTTTTGTGCAACAATTAAATCCTGATAAAGATGTATCATTTCTTCCCTGATCCTGTTTTTGTCAAATTGCGTGATTAACTGCATTGAAATATCCTGTCCTTCTTTATAAAAGGATTGATCATATATCAATCTTTTTGTAATTTCAATAAATTCACCGGTTGTCCTGGCTTTCAAATATGGATGTTTATATAATGAAGTATATTCCGGGATATCCCGGTAAACCACAGGCATACCAGATGCAGCAGCTTCCAGAGGTGCTAATGGACAATTTTCCTGATAAGAGGGGAACAATAACATATCGGCGGCAGCATACATAAATGGCATCTCGCTTAAGTCAACCGGGCCCTGAAACTTAACATGTTTTGGGGCTTTGACAATTCTGCTGTGAATTCTTATAATACCTTCCGTTAACGGGCCAAATGGTCTTCCTCCTACCCAGATAAATTTTGCTTCAGGGATTGCTTCTGCGATATCGATATAATCCTCAACTCCTTTCCTGCCTTCTAACTGGCCTGAACCCAGCACAACAAAATCATTATCCTTTAAACCGAGTATATCCCGTCCTTTCTTCCTGTTCTCTTCAGTACGTTTCCACTTTTCAATATGAATGGGATTATTTATCTGTACAACCCTGGTGTCAACCCCTGATTTTTTAATAGCTTTTTCAACCACCGGTGAGATAGCTATGCAAACATCAGCATAAGAATGGACTTTCTTTAAATACCATTCTATAATGGGAAGAGATATTCTCCAGATTGGCAGAGAACCTTTAACTGAGTCAGGAATAACGTGAGCGGTGTAAACCCTCCTTCCTTTGTATTTTCTTCCTTTCCAGAAATAATAGGGTCCGTATGTATGGCAATGAAAAACATCTCCTTCTCCTTCCTCGTTTACCACCACCTCAACATCATTCTTCTCTTTCAGTAACTCCACCAGATCAAGAAAGGCAGTATGAACGCCGGTAGCTTTCATGATAAATGCCGACTCCGAAACGACGTGCACCTTCATAATGCTTGTCATTTTTAGCTTATCTTTAGAACACAAAATTATATCAAAATTTAATTTGTTATTCTGCAAAGTCAACAATATTTTTAATTAGGAATTTGTAGCGCCGCGGTACGGTTTGGCGCTACTAAAAATTCTATAATTCAATTACTTAGTTATTTCAATCGAACAATGGGTCAATACATTAGTTTCTTCATTTAAACACTTCAAATCCTTATATTTATGGTAATTTTAAAATCATACAATATCCTTATCGCTTCAACATGAGTAATGATCCGAATAAATATAAAGAGGTATAAAATGTGCAGATTAATTTTCATTATTTTTTTTACTGGCGTTAGCATTTACGCTCAGGCTCAAAACAACATCTCATTCAGGGTTGATATGAATACGCCTCTTGAACTTGGTCTGTTTGAAGCTTCATCCGGCGACCGGGTTATCCTACGGGGCAGTTTTAATAACTGGCAGGGTGATAGCTACGTTTTGAATGATCAGGATGGTGATCATATCTATTCAGGAACCTTTATGATTGAAGGAGATCCGGGAACCAGCCTGGAGTACAAATTTATTATCCTGAAAGCAGGTGGAAGAGCATTGTGGGAAAAATATCCCGATCCCGAAAATCCCCCCAATGGTAACCGTACATTCACCCTGGACACAGTATATCATGAACCTGATCCGGCAATTTACCACTTCGATAAATATTACCTTGGATTGATAGGGAAAGAAGTACTTTTTTCAGTTGAGGAAATGCAACAGGATTTTAACCTGATGAGGCAGACGCTTGAAAATGAACATTGCTGCCTTTATGAATATACTCCTAAAGAAATCATTGATAGCCTTTTCCAATACCAGTATGATTTAATTACCACCCCGTTACATCCACATGAGTTTTATAATATCCTTTCACCGATTACGGCAAAGATCGGCTGTATGCATACGGCCGTCTGGATGCCCGGCGGTTTTTGGGAAATGCAACCCACCAAACTCTTCCCGTTGCGGGTAAAACTCATTGAGGATTATGCTGTTGTAGCAGGCAGCTATAACGATACCCTCCAGGTTCCGGCCGGAAGTATCATCCTTGAAATCAATGAGCGGCCCATGCATGAAATAATTGAGGAAATGAGGAATAATATATCCGCCGATGCCTTAAACATCAATTTTATTAATTCTCAAATAGAGAAACGACTTCCGATGATCTATGCAAGAAGATACGGATTCCCTGAAGAGTACAGGCTTACCTATGCACTTCCCGGACGTAAAACCAGGGTCACAACAGTACTTATTCCTGCCGACATACAATCCGTCAGGGCCGTGGTTTTTAAGAATTTTAACTATCCTCCTCTGACATTAGAGCTCCTCGAGAATAAAAACACTGCTATTATGACAATCCCGTCATTTATCTTTTATGACCGCGTTGATTATTTTAAACATTTCCTGGATAGTTCATTCACCCTCATTCGTGAAAAGCAGATCCGGAACCTGATCCTGGATCTTCGGGGAAATGACGGGGGAGACCCCTTCTGTGCTGTTCCCCTTCTGTCCTACCTTGAACATGAACCGGTACCCTATTTTGCAGAACCTTACGGGAGATATGCAGAATTCGCTCAACCCATTCCAATGGCAGAAAATCATTTTACCGGTAGCCTGTGTACACTCCTGGATGGGTATTGCGGATCAACCAACGGACATTTCTGTGCACTGCTGAAATACCATAAAATCGGGAAAATCGTCGGCTCCCCCAGCGGTGCAACATATAAATGCAATGCAGGGAGAGATACTGAAATTACCCTTGACAACTCACGAATAATCCTGACTTTTGGCCGCAATACTTTTGCGGTAGCTGTCACAGGGATGGATAAAACAAAGCCGATTATGCCGGATTACCCGGTTCAGGTAACATATAAAGACTTTTTGAATGGGAGGGATGTATACATGAAAAAGGCTTTGATGTTGATCGATGGACAGAATAGAAATGATTAATCTGTTTCCCGATTCAAACGACCGGATATATTGAATAATAGTATTTTTGTAGAGGGGTTGTGTCACAACTACATTAACCAGTTATCTTGGAAAAAAAGGAAACAGAACAATTGAAGATGATCCGTTCTGGAGATCATGCATCTTTTCAGAAAATCTTTGAAGAGTATTATTCCCCCCTGACTGTTTTTGCTCAAAAATTTGTATCAGATCACGACCTGGCCAGGGAAGTTGTCCAGGACATGTTTGTCAACCTTTATGAAAAAAGAACCTTATTATCTATCCAAACCTCACTGAAATCTTACCTCTATCAATCGGTCAGAAATGGTTGCCTGAATGTCCTGAAAAAAGAAAAAACACACCTTCTCCATCATGAAGAAATTAAAGCCATGTCTCCTGATGCCAAAGCAGACTGGACAGATAAAATGATTGAAACGGAATTGGAAAACCTGATCTATCAAGCTATCAATGAATTACCGGCCAAATGCCGGCAGATTTTTTTATTGAGCAGGCAACAGGCAATTTCCAATGGGGAAATAGCCCGGAAGTTGAATATTTCAATCAGAACCGTTGAAACCCAGATCAGCAAGGCATTGAAAATATTGCGCACAAAAATTGGTCCTTATCTTACTGTTTTCTGCCTGATGTTTTGTATAACATTTATATGATTTATTAATAAACAATAGGAAGGTATATCATAACATAGAAAAGATGGATAAGGATTGATTAGAAAGCTGTTAAAGGCTTCTCGCTGATTTTCGCAAATTGTGCCGCAGATTTCGCAGATGAATTAGAAATAATTGTGACACATCTTCCAGAGAACACAGTGTAACTTCTGTTTCAGAGTAAAATTTAAGTTGTAATACCCCCCCGCGTACGTGTAATAATCCTTTGAGTTGTCATATACATAGCAGGCCATGTCAAAACATCCAAAACATATTACCGATTCGCTTCTGCTGGACTATATAACCGGCTCAATTCCTCCGGATGAACTTGTGCATGTTGAACAATGGCTTGAAGCAGATCCCGGGAACAGGAAACACCTGGACATGATCCGTAAAATCTGGGAACATTCCTCCTCTTTCCCATCCTTTGATCAAATCGATATGCAAAAAGACTGGCAGGTAGTCAGCAACCGTATAGGTGGTGGTAAAACCATCGCGGTGAAACCGAAAAGCAGGTCTGTCATATATACAATAACCAGGATTGCAGCCATTGCCATCATCCTGACAGGGCTTGGATACATGCTGTATTTCCTTGCCGGTGAACCTGTTATCCTGAATCGTCAGTTGGTTGTTCATACCACAGATCAAAAATCAACCATTGATCTTCCAGATGGCAGCAGGGTATATTTAAATAAAGGATCATCCCTTCATTACCCTGCGAGATTCAGAAGCAGATTACGCAGGGTTGACCTCATGGGAGAAGCGTGGTTTGAGGTTGCTGAAAACAGGAAAAAACCTTTTATTGTTTCATCAGACGGCGCTGAAATAAAAGTGTTGGGTACATCCTTTAACATCATGGCCGATCCGCAGGCCGACAGGATTATTGTAAGTGTCGTGGAAGGTAAGGTCTCATTTTATCCCAAAGATAATGAGCGGGAGGCCATCCTCCTGACTGTTCATGAAGAAGGCATATTTGTCGCAGATAGTATATATAAACATACAGTTACAAATCTTAATTTTATCTCCTGGAAAACAGGTATTCTTAATTTTGATAAGACTCCCCTGAAAGATGTTATGAGATCAATAGAAAAACACTATCAGGTGCCTGTTTTTATAGAAGGAAATGATTTACAAAATAAAACCCTTACATCTGTATATGATAATCAGTCCCTTGAAGAGGTACTCGGCGAATTAAACCTTCTGCTTGGGATTACACACCATTTTAAAAATGACACCTTAGTCATTAAAATGGATTAAACAACCGGATAATAAAAGAAAATGAAGAGTAGAAAAGATCGCATCATGGCATGTTACAGCAGGATTATTTTATTGCCTTTCCTGCTCCTGATCAGTCACACTTTATGGGCACAATTAACCTTACTCGACAGGAAGATTCAGTTACCGGAACAGGAAACTACTGTGGAAGAAATACTGAAAGAAATCAGCCGGCAGGGTGGTTTTACTTTCTCCTATAGCAGCAGTATTTCTGTTGACAGGATGATTCATCTGGAAGCCGGCGAAAGAACTGCAAAAGAATGGTTAGAGGAGCTTTTTAATCCCGAAGAAGTGGAATTCATTGAAAAAGGGAATAAGATCCTTATTGTTCCCAAATCAACCGGAAAAGAAAAGAAAAACCTGACGCAGATCATCAGGGGACAGGTAAGAGATAAAGACAGTCAACAACCCTTACTGGGTGTGAATATCATTGTTGAAAGTGACGGCCATCCTTTAGGTACTGTATCTGACGATCAGGGAATTTTTAGTCTGAAAAATGTACCCCTGGGAAGGCATGATGTCAAAATCTCTTCTGTGGGTTACCAGAGCAAAACAATCCCGAATGTTCTTATTGGAAGCGGAAAGGAAGTACTTCTGGATATCGAACTTCAGGAATCTGTAACGGAAATCGGGGAAGTTGAAATTAAATATGAACTGGATATTACCCGTCCGATCAATAATATGGCTGTGATCAGTGCCCGGCAGTTCTCCGTTGAAGATACAAGGGGTTATCCCGGGGC
This sequence comes from uncultured Bacteroides sp., assembly GCA_964599785.1. Classification (GTDB taxonomy): domain Bacteria; phylum Bacteroidota; class Bacteroidia; order Bacteroidales; family SM23-62; genus LJUQ01. The sequence goes on from CAZRHW010000026.1 coordinate 8,318, forward strand.
CATCGATGATCCAACACGAATGGCATTGTTTTTCCCGGGTGTAATTCAGAATGATAATGACGGGCAGTCACATATCATCGTACGCGGTAACAGTTCGAAAGGACTTCTCTGGCAACTGGAGGGTATTGAAGTTCCCAACCTGAACCACTTCGGCCAACTGGGATCAAATGGTGGTGGAATTTGTATGATCAGCAATGACCTGATGGCCAATTCCGATTTCTTCACAGGTGCTTTCCCGGCCGAATATGGAAATGCACTCTCAGGAGTTTTTGATGTTCATCTGCGAAATGGCAACAACCAGAAAAGAGAATCCACTTTTCAGCTCAGCCTGATGGGAACCGAGCTGGCCACTGAAGGCCCCTTCAGGAAAGGTTCCAATGCCACATACCTGGCTCAGTACCGGTACAGTACATTTAAAATTATACAAAAAACGGGTATAAAGCTTGAATCTGTGCCTGATTTCCAGGATTTATCGTTTAAAATCTACCTGCCTACAAAAAATGCCGGAATCTTTTCCCTGTTTGGCATAGGAGGAAAAAGCCACGAACTGGATAGTGACAATATGGAATGGGGATCCGATATGGGTACGGTTGGATTATCCCACCTTTATACCCTGAATAATAAAACATTTCTGAAAAGTGTCATGGCTTATTCAATTCAAAAAAATTACCAGGAACAGAATTTTGTCATTGGGATGCCTTATGACCCCATAGATTTTAACCAGGAACTGGATGCTGTGAATTCCAGTACTAAACTTTCTGTTGTTTTGAATAGAAAACTAAGTGCAAAACACAGGATCAAAAGTGGAATTATATTGAATCTGATGACATATGATACATACTCCGGCTGGCATTCGGATTCCCTTTATAACAGGTTTATTGATCCTACCCATCCTTTGCATTCAGATGATATAATATACCAGATGGACTGGTCTGATGCGAAAGGTATTACCGGAACAATGCAGGCTTTTACAAACTGGCAGTTCAGGATATCCAATGCCCTGGTCCTGAATACAGGAGTCCATTTCCTGCAATTCTATCTGAATAATCATTATTCCATTGAACCCAGGATTGGTCTTTTGTGGAACCTGAACGAAAAACATGCGCTCTCTGCCGGATTTGGTATTCACAGCAAGCTGGAATCCATGACATTCTATAAAGCCAACATGCTGCTAAATGACGGGGATATCATCCAGCCAAATGAATATCTTGATTTTACAAAAGCCAGGCATTTTGTATTGGGATATAATTTCAGAATACTGGAAGATTTGTTTTTCAAGTGCGAGACTTATTACCAGTACTTGTATGATGTGCCGGTTGATCCTTTTGATCCTTATTTTTACTCGGCACTGAATTATGATTATGGCTATGCTACTGGCATCCTCGTCAATAAAGGTACAGGAAGGAATTATGGGATAGAAGTATCACTGGAAAAGTTTTTCTCCGATAGCTATTATTTTATGCTGAACAGTACGCTTTATAATTCAACATATACAAATAAACGAGGACAGGAATTCTCCTCCCGCTATAACAGGAACTATGCAAGCAACCTGATATTCAGGAAGGAATTTACCATTCCTCATAGGACACCTTTAAGTATCTATGGAATCAGCGCAAGTTGCACCTGGCTGGGTGGAATGAGATATCTTCCCCTCGATGTGGAGGAAACAATTAAAAATAACCGCGAAATATATGACCTTGAACAGGGCTTTTCAGGTAGAACTGGCGATTACTTCAGGATAAACCTGCAGCTGAATTACAGAAGAAATAAACCTCATAGCACCCGTGTCTGGAGGCTTGATTTCCTTAACCTGACTAACAGGAAGAATGAACGCTGGCCGACATATAATGGATCGATCGGTGAAATTGAAATGAAATACCAGAATCCGGTCATTCCATATTTAACTTACAGGATTGAGTTTTAATAAGAATCAGAAAAATGACCATGAATAAAAAACTGTTACTATTTATTTTTTCTTTCTGCCTGTTAATTACAGCATGTGAAAAAGTTCCCCTTGTTGAGGAGAAATTTCCATCAGACGATTTTATCAAATCCGGCGATTATCTTGGTGATTACTGGCCTACCGAAAACTGGAAAACCTGCCGCCCGGCAAAGGTCGGTATAGACGAGGAGATGCTGAAGGAACTGAATGAAGAGATCGTATTAATGTTAAGGCTTCATGTCAATATCCATAGTCTCCTTATCATCAGAAAAGGATATATTGTTGCTGAACAATATTATTCGGATGAATATAATCAGGACTCGATACACAGGATCTATTCCTGTACAAAAAGTGTTACCTCTGCCGCCCTGGGCATTGCCATCCATGAAGGGTATATCGCGGATGTGGAACAAAAAGTGCTGGACTTTTTCCCCGAATATGTGGTGGAAAATCCGGATCCCCTGAAAGAAACAATCACGATTCGTCATCTGCTGACCATGTCGGCCGGACTGGAATGGACGGAAATGGATTATTCCTATACCGATGAAAGAAATACTTATAAACAATGGATGCAAAGTGATGACCTGGTAAAATTTGTCCTCGACAGGCCGTTGAAATACCTCCCCGGAACAGCCTATGATTACAGTACAGGTTATTCACAGGTCCTTTCTGCTATTATTGAACGCACGACAGGTATGAAAACCGATTCCTTTGTACAAAGAAAAATATTTGCACCTCTTAATATCACAAACCATTACTGGCTAAAGGATAAAAATGATATCACCTATGGAGGCAACCAACTGAGGCTTAAACCCAGGGATATGGCAAAATTCGGGTACCTCTATTTAAAAGGAGGGAAATGGGAATCAGACCAGATCATCCCCGTGGAATGGGT
>CAZRHW010000027.1:0-2856 GCA_964599785.1 uncultured Bacteroides sp.
CAAAGACCTGGCTACCATCGATGCTCTTGAGAGAGCTTTTGGCAGGGTAATCGTCCAGGGAAATTCAACATACCTGTCTAACCTGAATACCGGCGAACAAACAGAAACAAGATCAGTTTTCAACATGATTGCCAATACTTCAGTGAAAGGAGAAGTACTGGAAGTCCTCAGTGAAGAATACACTGAAGTTGAAGGTTATAAAATCGTAGCAGGTAAACGGGAATCCGTCAGAGAAATTAAATGTGAAATAACTGTCAGGGCTATGGAGATCACTGCTCCACCTATTGAATTTGTTGCTTTTCCGCTAACCTGCACCAATATTAAATGCAAAACAACAAGATTCAAAGAGAATGATGATCTTTATTTCTTTTTCAGGTCGCCAGTAAAAGGTTATTTATCTATATATCTTGATGATGGTATTAATTCATTCCGCATCCTTCCTTATCAGAAGATGCCCGATAAATATGAAGGGGGGATACCTGTTGTATCCGATAAAGAATATATTCTCTTTTCCGATGCAGAGGAATTTGATTATTTTAAAAATGAGCCGGTACAGGTTGATACCTATGAATTATTTGCTGAAAATGCGCAGGATCTTAACAGGCTTTTTATAATCTTTACAAAAGAACCACTGAATAAGCCTAAACTCAGTGAAGCGGATGCCAGGAAAACATTATCGGATAAAGATATTGAAGAAGGTTACACCTTGCCACTTACACTTGAGTCGGAAGATTACCAGAGGTGGTTAATGAAACAGAGAACTTATTTCAAAGACAAAATGGAGTTGGATATTGTTGATATTGTTATAGACAAAAAGTAACCAATAGGGGTATTCATCTTTTAATAAAGATAAAATCTCCTCCTTCATCACCGGCATTCTTAATCACACCAAATTGAGGTACATTATCGCTGTTATTCATAACGGCTGGTTTAAAGCTCCTGTATAATGCTTCTGCCGGAAGGTATTTTTCCTTGTTTTCGGTAAGGTTTTTAACCAGATACTGAAGGAATATACTTTCGTCCGGCACTTCTTCAAGGTTTCCGCTCGTCATCGCCTGCTTGCTGTTGTGATTGTATAATGCCTGAACCGACTGTTCCGCATCTTCCTGTATACCCCTGGTCAGAAAGATCCCGCCACTGAAGCAGGCATCTGCAATTAACAGTGTATGTTTTGAATTAATGCCGCTGATATAACCAGTTACTGTGCTGTTCCTCAGCCAGTTCGCTGTATTATTAAAAGACGCATCCGCAGGGAACCAATAACCCTTTTTTGTTCTAACATCCCAGTATCCATGACCAGCATAAAATATCAGTACATTATCCTCTAGGGTAACCCTGTTTTCAAGGATATCAAAGGCAGTGATAATATCTTCCCTTGTAGCATTTTTCAGGAGTATGATATTCTCCTTTTCAAACATATATCCTGAAATAAGTGCATTGCCGAGTTTCTCTGCATCGGAAGCAGGTTCTTCAAGAGAATTAATTGTCGGATCGCGATACTCACTGACCCCAATCAGCAGGGCATAATACTTCCCTTCATTGCCGGTTCCTTCAATCTGATCCGGGCTTTCAATATTTGCTGGAATTTGTTCTTCAGCTTTCACCTCAACAACATCCCTTTCTGCCACAATCTCATACTGAGATGAATTCTTACTGATATCCCAGGCTTTAATCCTGATAGTGTTCAATCCAGGTTCAAGTAGAACATTTGCTCTAAAAGTGCCGTCAGATTCAAGATGGGCTTCCTGCCCGTTGACAGAAACAATAAAAACGGCCTGGTTATCCAGGGCCATGCCTTTTATCATGAGGGTTTTTGTCGTTACCTTTAAGGAAGGGCCGGAAGGTTGTTCTATTCTGATTTCAGGTGAGATATTATCCGTAACAAGGGGTTGTACCTGTAAATCAGTGCCACCCGGTTGATTTGGAGCAGATTCATCGGATTTCGTGACAGGTGTAAAGGCTGTTATGCGCTGTGCATAATCTTTTTCGACTTCCATTGGCTTACCGCCGGCAATCAAAAGGCCTTCGGTTGTCTCCTCAGGATCCAGAAGTGCATCAATAAAGACATAATTATGCTTGCTTGAAGAATTTGCCAGGCGCTGATATACATCCGACAACTTGATGGCAAAAAACAGGTTGGATTCATTGACATCAACCGGAATAAGCGTGATATCACCCCAAAAATCATCAACTGAAATCTTGCCGTTATAATAAAAGATTATTTCAGATTCTTTTCCTGACTGGTTTATCAGCCTGTCAAATTTTGTAATAGCAAGTTTAATATGGGTTGATGTTGCATTGGGAGTATAGGAGATATTCCTTTCCGGTATTCCAATTTTTTTAACAAGGAACTGATAGAACCTTTCTGCATAAAGAATTGCGTTCGCAACATTTTCAGTATATTCCTGATTATAGGTCTGATAATCTTCATTACCGATGATAATGGCATAGGTTGCTGAAGGATCTTTAACCGGTATGTCAAGTTTTATCTTCTGGGATAAAGCTGAACAGGGAAACAGACAGCCTGCGATGAACAGAAATATAAACAGATGGTTCATTTTAAATTCCATCCTGATCACCATATTTTAGTAAAAAATCCCAAGGCATAAGCCCGGGATTAATTTGTTTTAAATTACTGGGGTTCAATAATGCCCTCAGGGACATGAAAACTCAGATACCCATTAATTTTTCCAGTTTCTCCTCATTCATCTGGAGTTTATCTTTGAGTTCCTGACGTACTGCTTTCTTCGCTATTTCAAGAGATTGCTTCACATCATAAAACAGCCTGACCTGAACTTCAATGACTCCCTTCTTGGGTTCCCGGTAAAGTTTAAAGAAAGGATTAACATATCCCAG
>CAZRHW010000027.1:2956-8979 GCA_964599785.1 uncultured Bacteroides sp.
CTCATCCAGGCATTCTCAAGTATTTTATCAAGAGGCAGTGATCCGGGTGGTACATACCATCCGTCCTTTTCCATCTGTTTGGCTTCTTTCCTGGCTTCTCTGACTGCTTTGTCCTTGATTTCCTTTTCCAGTTCCCTTTCAGTTTGCTGGGCCAGGCTTGCAGCAAATGGAAGACAAAAAACAATCATCAGAATGAAATAAATACTTTTTTTCATATTGGTTAATTTTTAAATTGAAATGACAGTATAAAAAATATTATCGTAACAGGTTCCAGTTTTGCCAGACATCCATAGCTTCCGGACTTACGTTGGTCTGGGGATTCTGTTCCTTGGAATTAACAAGTACAGATTCCAGTGCAACTTTTTCCCTGATATAATCCGATAATTCTCTATAGGTTACATTTCCTTTGGTTTCCTGGATCTTTTTAAGGAGAAAATATGTAAACATCCCATGGTTCTTGTCCCTGTATGGAAGGGAGGATTCTTCTCCACTACTGGCTGTAAAAACAATTAATTTCCCCGCTAACGGATCTTCTTTTGGTTTGACTTTTACAGCCCGGGCAGCCAGTAATCCCTGGTTTCTTGCTCCACCGCTGAAACATGCATCGAGAAATACAGTTATCCGCTTGTTAGAATACTCTGTGAGATTTTTGTAAACATCTGTAATTTTAAGGGCTGATGGAAGATTCTTTGCACTCACATCTACCGGCATGATATATGATTCCTTTGTGATCTCATCGGGCATCCCATGACCTGCATAGTAAAAAATCACATCTGCTTTGCCACCGGAGTTTTTAATGATCAGATTTATTTTAGCCAGGGCCTGATGCATCTGTCCCGAGGTTCCGTTAATAATCAAAATGATATTTCTTTCAGGAATGCCGAGTGTCTTAACCGCATATTCCTTAAAACTTTCAGCATCATGGGCGGCGAAATCAACATTGACCTCACTGCTCAGGTCAAGCTGATAACTGCTGTAATCTTCATTCCCGATGATTAAAGCATATTTGTCAGCAAAATTCAGGTCAGTCATCGGGATATCAAGATCAACATCAGATTTGATAACAGAGGATGATGATGAGGATTTTCTGGTTTCTCCGGTTGTTCCTGATTCCCCCCCACTCACCTTACTGAAATCAGCATAATAAAATATATTATCTATCAGAGGATTAATTTTTTCATTGAACCGTTTAACCAACTGATCCTGTACCTCATTCTCCAAAACAGTAAATTCAGATTTGTATTTAGGATTATCAATATTCCTTAATTTGGTCGATTGAAAAGGAATGTCTACTGAAATATTAACCTCTTGGTTCAGGTCATAAAAATCAGTACATTTAACATTGATCACAAGCATTCCTTTTCCGTACATATTCCCCGCTGCACTTTCATAAAAATTAAGGAAATCTATTCCTATTTCGATAACTACGGGTTTAATGGGAGAATCTGTTACAGGCCTGTCAACCATATTGAAGTTCTTGTTCCGGAGTTCTTCTGTTAATTTATCAAATAACCGGCTGTATGGAATCCCGTTTTTTGCTGACCAGCGATTATCTTTCACTGTCAGAAATAAATCAAACTGTGGCTGTTGAGAAAAGGTGTAAATTCCACTTAGCAGATATGCAATAATTAGATATAACCTTTTCATTTTATGGATTATTAGAAAAATCAACCTCTTTAAATATACAAAAATTTAAATTAACTATCTCTTTATTACAGTCCCATAAACGGTGATTGAGCCACCGGTTGCACCGAATCCTAAAATACCGTTTTTAGGTGGCAGAAAGTTGATCGACATATTAATAAGTGCGTCTCCTCCCATTTCCCTGACTTTCTGATAGATTTCTGTTTTTAATTCCATATCCGGGTCAATATCTTTGATCGGTATATATCCTAAAAGTAAAAATCCGATCCGGAATCCCTTGTGATAATAAATTAACTGCCCGACTGGTGTATATGGTTTTTGAATGTCACCATCTCCTGTTGTAATAAATACTTCATCAGCTGCAGGAAATGTAGCTATTGACATGATTTTTGTACAAGATCCAAACAGTACTGGCAAAATTAATAGAAACAATATCTTCCCTATTTTACTTTTCATAATTGTAGAATTTAGTGGTTTATAATAGAAATTTAAAGAGGTTGATTTGATACCCGAAGATATGAAAAAAATCTTAACCTTCATGTGTAATCAACTACTGGTAACAATTCTCTTATTATAACTGAGCATTTATTTTGTTGATAAAAATGCCTTCATTAACCTTTTGTGCAATTGAAATGTGTAAGTCATAGAATTATAGATTGTTTACAGAGCCGGGCTCTGTAAACATTTTAATAACAATATGTGACATAATTGAGCAAGTCTTTAAGTTTAATGATTATTTATACAACTCCTGACGATAAAATTTGTCTTTCATAATAACTTGGCAGAAGTTTATTGAAAAGCCTGATTTGAATATATGGATGATTTGATAACTTTAATATCATGAAACAGATTTGCATTTTCATACTTTTTCTCATTACTTGCTCCCATGCGGGATTTGGCCAGGAGCTATCTAAAAGGGATTATCTTGAAAGTCCTTTCCAGTTCACTTTTATGATTCCTCCCTTAAGTACGAATGGATTTAAAAATTCGATTACAGTAAATAAAATATCCCTTAACTTATTCATTGGCAATTCCGGTGGCGTGGATGGATTTGAAGCAGGTGGATTTATTAACTCGGACAACTATTTTGTAAAGGGTTTTCAGGCTGCAGGTTTTGGTAATGTCGTCGGTGGTTCGGTTAGCGGAGTGCAATTAGCAGGTTCTTTTAATGTTAATGGTGGTCCAACAGGACCATTACAGGGAGCCGGTTTACTCAATATTGTCGGGAAGGAAATGACGGGAGGACAACTTGCAGGATTCATGAATGTTGCAGGAACCGGTCTGGCTGGGGTACAGCTTGCAGGATTTGCCAATATCAACGGACGGCAGGCCAGTGGATTACAGGGAGCGGGATTTATCAATATAACTGGCAGTTATATGAACGGAGCCCAACTAGCAGGTTTTATCAATTTCAGTGGGCGGCAGACCCGTGGACTTCAGGGAGCCGGATTTATCAATGTTGCCGTTAATTATAATGCAGGCGCTCAACTTGCAGGATTTGCCAACGTGGCCGGCTCATTTTCTTCAGGTCTCCAGGCAGCAGGATTTATGAATATTGCACCTTTAGGATCGATCAACTCACAACTTGGGGGCTTTTTCAATGTGGGCCGGAATATCACAGGCGTGCAAATCGCCGGATTTGCAAATTTTGCAGGTAAGGTTAAAGGAATTCAGATTGCCGGTTTTCTGAATGTATGTGATTCCATCGATGGTATTCCGATTGCATTTATTAACGTTGTGCGGAAAAACGGGTACAGAAGATTGGAGTTCTCAATCAGTGAATCCTCTTATGCCACATTATCATATAAAATGGGCATCCGTCATTTTTATAATATCTATAATATCAGTAAGCTTCCTGAGAGTGGCAACCGCTGGATGCTGGGTTCAGGTGTCGGATACGAAACCGGCCTTGGAGAAAATATGTTACTAAACGTGGAAGTAACAGCTAACCAGGAATTCTGGATCGCGGATAACAGGGCTGGAAGATTTATACATAAAGACAGGCTGAATATGATGAACCAGGCGAAAACAAATTTCGGATTTATAATGTCCGACAAGGTCTGCTTCTTCGTAGGTCCCACTTTTAATGTCGCAGTGGCAAATACAAATCCTGACCTTGGTATATTCAACTGGCATGAAATCGGGCCTGATTGGGAGGTATATGATCATGCCAGGGAAAATTTTGACCGGACTGTTGTTAAAATCTGGTTTGGTATAAATGGTGGAGTGAGATTTTAATTGAATATAATCTGTCGATTATTCCAAAATCAATACAAATTTAAACTGAGTATTAATCAGGTTTAATTCTTTCCCCAACCAAAACAGTTTATTAATTCAAACATAGGACTTTCATTCAGAGATTCCCTGGAGTCCTGACGACTATACAATTATTTCAATTTCAATATCTTTGGTATTATTTTGCAATGTGTCTGATTTATATGTTATACAAAGGAAATCTGAACCGGAAATGTATTACATGACAATTTGTGGCATAAGAAGAAATGTGACTTAATTGTTATTGTTTATTTTCAGTAATTACCGGGATATTCAGACAAACAATCGAACCGGCACAAATTATTTTCTCAATTTATTTCAATAAATAAAAGTTCTCCCATTTTATCAAAGTAGATTTCATACTATATTTGTCGTGTTTTTCTTTTATCAATGATTATTTAAATCAATATTTTGTATTCATTTTAAAATTATTAAGATGAAAAAGTTAATTCTTTTTTTAGTTTCCGGATTATTCGCCATGAATGTGCTTGCCCAGGACAAAGGATTTGGTATTGGAATAATCCTTGGTGAACCAACGGGACTCAGCGCTAAAAGCTGGATAACCAGTAAAACGGCTGTTGATGTAGCTGTTGCATGGGCATTGCATGATCCATCCCTTCACATTCATGCCGATTTCCTGGTCCATCAGTTTAACCTGATCACTATTAGTGAAGGTCAATTACCACTTTATTTCGGATTGGGAGCAAGGGTTAAGCTTGCAGATAAAACCATGTTTGGAGCACGTATTCCCATCGGAATGGATTATCTTTTTGACAGTGCACCTCTTGATATCTTTTTTGAGGTTGTTCCTATACTGAATTTAGTTCCTTCCACAGCTTTTGATCTGAATGCAGCCATAGGAATCAGATATTTCTTTTAGATAAGCCATCAGGTTACTCTAAAATCCCGGTATTCATAATTGTTCCAGGATAGATTACAAATACAAAATTTTGTAAGTCAACATTATTATATAGATTTCGCACATGGAAGAACAGACCGGTAGTGTCCTTAGAAATCCCAGTCTTCATATTATATTCCTCGTCACGCTCCTGGCAGTTATGGGTGTATCCAGTATCGCTCCGGCCCTTCCACTAATGGTCAGGGAGCTTCATGTTACACCAGCCCGGATAGGACTTTTAATAACAGTATTTACTTTGCCGGGGATGATTCTTACTCCAATTACCGGAATCCTGGCAGACCGCTACGGAAGAAAGACGATCCTTGCACCCTCCCTTATTTTATTTGGAATAGCTGGATTTCTGTGCACGTTTACTAGGAGTTTTGAATTATTGCTTTTGTTACGGTTCTTCCAGGGCCTCGGAGCAGCATCGCTTGGAGCAATAAATGTGACACTGATTGGTGATATTTTTACCGGGAACAGGCGTGCGGCTGCCATGGGTTACAATTCCAGCATTCTAAGTATTGGAACTGCTTCTTACCCGGCCATCGGAGGTGCTCTGGCCATGGCAGGGTGGTACTATCCCTTTGTACTTCCAATCCTGGCAATCCCTGTCGGATTAATTGTCCTGTTCCGTCTTAAAAACCCGGAACCTGAAGCTCCCCGTTCAATGAAACAATACCTGCTGAATACATGGAAAACAATTAACAGGGCAAAAGTATGGGGACTCTTTATTATTAATGTTCTGATATTCTTTGTCATTTATGGAACGATCCTGACCTACTTCCCTATTCACCTTGAAAAGAACTTTCATTTAACAACCCTGTTCATCGGCCTTGTAATTTCATCCATGTCGGTGACAACTGCTATTGCATCTTCCCTCACAGGTTACCTTACCCGACGGTTCACTCCACGGAATCTCCTGTTCGTCAGTTACAGTCTATATATCATTGCAATGTCCATGATCCCCTTTGCCCATCATATCATCTTCGTTGTTCTGGCATCATTACTGGCAGGTTTTTCACACGGGATCAGCATGCCAAATGTCCAGACTCTTCTGGTGGGCATGGCTCCCATTACCGAACGGGCAGCTTTTATGTCACTCAATAGTATGATACTCAGGACAGGCCAGACATTCGGCCCTCTGTTTATGGGATTCTGGTACAGCCTCGCCGGGACTGAAGCAACCTTTTTTGCTGCAGCAGGT
>CAZRHW010000027.1:9079-10806 GCA_964599785.1 uncultured Bacteroides sp.
CACCATTCGATTTTTAAAAGCTGATTATTATTTACTACATTTAAGATCAATTTTCCTGTTATCAACCACTTATACTATTAAAAATGAGATCCGGAAAACTTATAATAAATTTCTTGTTTGTGATCCTTTTCTTATTCGCCGGCAACCAAATTCTGATAGCCCAGAAGACCGGATTACAATCCATTACAATTCCCGACCTTGAATCACATTTAACATTCCTTGCTTCAGATGAGTTGCAGGGAAGAGCAACCGGCGAGGCAGGTCTTAAGATTGCCGCCAGGTACCTTGCATCACAGGCACAAAAGATCGGACTTGAAGCTGTTGATGATAATCATGATTACTTCCAGGATTATGTTATTGAGGAAAATTCATATGATCTGGATAAGAGCAAAATAACAATTGAATCCTCCGGAACAGAGCCCATTATCATGGATGATGATTTCTTCCTGATCATTCCCGAGGCTTCTGAAAATCTGAATATTTCCGGTGATGTTGTTTTCTGTGGTTACGGAATTAATTCAGTAAAATTCAATTATAACGATTTCAAAGAAGTGGATGTTCAGGATAAAATCGTGGTTATCATGGATCGCTGTCCGATGGATGAAAATGGAACACATCTGAAATTTGATGATTATGATTGGAATAATATGATGAATTTTAACTATAAATTTCCTTATATCAATTCATTAAAACCAAAAGCAATTCTTCTTGTATTTGATCCAAAATCAGGGTATCGTTGTCTTGCAGATATTAATCCTGCCTTTCCAAAATATTTAAGTTCTTCGAATAAACTCAAGAATGTTGAAGATCCTTATAGTGCATTCTTAAATAACGCTTCCAAAGTCTTTATCATTCACCGTAACGTTGCTGATAAATTGCTTGAGGATACCGGAATGGACCTTGAGATACTTCAGGAAAAAATTGATCAATCACTTGAGCCTCATTCATTCCCAATTCAGGGAAAAACTTTGAATATCCACCTGGAGGTTCACAATACCGATCTCTCCGTCTCAAATGTGTTTGGAATTATTGAGGGGAGCGATCCTGTACTTAAAAATGAATTTGTGCTTTTTACAGCTCACTATGACCATTTAGGTACAGATGGGATGGGTGGCATCTATAACGGAGCGGATGATAATGCCTCGGGATGTACAGCATTGCTTGAGATGGCTGAAGCGTTTAAAGCTGAAAAAAAGAAACCGAAACGTAGTATAGGTTTTCTCTGGGTTTCTGCTGAAGAAATCGGATTGTTCGGATCACAGTATTATTCGGAAAATCCTGTCATACCCCTGGAAAAAACTGTTGCCACTATTAATATTGATATGGTCGGCCGAACCAGGACACCTGAAGATGTCGGAACTGTTATGGGTGATGAGATCGGTGTTCTTGGCGGAGACAGTATCGGCGTAATTGGTGGCCTGCAAAGTAAAATTCTGATGGATATTAATAAGAAAACCCTCCTTCAGATGCACATGACGGGGGATTACAGATACAACGATCCGGATCATCCACTGAGATATTTTTACAGAAGCGATCATTTTAATTTCGCAAATAAGGATATCCCTGTTCTTTTTTACTCAACAGGCACACATAAAGATTATCACCAGGTTAGTGATACACCCGATAAGATCGATTATGAAAAATTGAAGAAAGTGACATCCTTTACTTATATGATTGGTTATAACATAGCAAATTTAGAGGATGATGAAATTCATAAGAGAGTATTA
>CAZRHW010000028.1:0-2815 GCA_964599785.1 uncultured Bacteroides sp.
ACTTCATAATTTGTCCCTTCAACAGCTTTCATACTGATTTTATCAATATTTTCATTTACTATCCGGTAACGATCGGCATCATTTGTTTCCGGTGTTACACCCTGAAGGATCTCTTGTGTGACGTCATCCATCCTCCTGAGAAATGTAACTTCAAGCCCGGGATTGGGAAGTTCCCCGCTTCGATCCATTGCCCAGAATCCGTTAGTGAGGTAATCGTTTTCAGGAGTGGAGTGTGATTGAATACGGCTTAATCCACAGTGATGATTGGTGATCATCAAACCCTGATCAGATATCAGTTCACCTGTACAACCACCACCAAAAAGTACCACAGCATCAATCAGGCATGCCTGGTTGATGCTATAAATATCTTCAGCCGTAAGTTTCAGACCATTTTCCTGCATATCCTCAATATTCAGTTTATCAAGAAGAAGCGGCAACCACATTCCTTCCTTTGCAAAAGTCCCGGATAGTGTAAGAGCGCCAATAAGAAGTTGAAAAATAAGTCTTCTAAAAGTTAACATCTGAAGAATATTTAGTATTCAAATTAACAAATCTGAAAATCAGAAATATAGGTTGAAGCTGTATCACAACTAACTTTTGCTGGTTTTGCAATCCTGAAAAGTTCTCGCAGATTTCCGCAGATTATGTAACAGATTTTGCAAAATATAAAGCACTGGTTTTAAAATAATTTGTCACCCAAAGCAGATCTCCGGGAAACAAAACTTATTCAGATTATATAAAATTGTGAAAAATAGTTATGATACACACACATTTATTTATTTAACAATCCTGTTATCAATGTAATCCCTGTGACTACTGCGGACATTACGACCCTGCTGCCATTGCGATAATTGCACGCCTGCGACCATTGCGACCCTGAGACTATTGCGACTATTGCGATCCTGCGACAATTGCGACCATTGCGACCCTGAGACAATTGCGACCTTTGCAACCCTGCGACAATTGCGACCATTGCGACCCTGAGACAATTGCGACCATTATATCCCTTCACCGTCCAACTATTTTATTATTCCTTTCAATTCTTTATAAAGTCTCTGAACCGGCAGGCCCATAACATTGAAATATGAACCCTCAATTCTTTCAATCCCTATATAACCAATCCATTCCTGTATTCCATAAGCGCCAGCTTTATCATAAGGATGGTATGCCGTAACATAGTCATTGATCTCCTTATCAGAAAGATCAGTAAACCAGACCAGTGTGGAACAGTAAAATGAATGTTTCGCATGCGGCAAAGAGATACAAACTCCGGTGATGACTTCATGCATTGAACCCGATAATTCATGCAGCATACTTACTGCCTCATTATAATTGGCCGGTTTATTAACAACTTTACCATTCAGCCAGACGATTGTATCGGCTGTTATCAATAATGTTTTTTCAGGAATCACCGGCATTACCGATTCAGCCTTTTTTTCAGCCAGATAAACCGGTATTTCTTCTTTTGACAGCCCGGCCGGATAAATTTCTTCAAATTCATGATTTGGAAGGATCTCAAAATCTATCCGGAGTTCCCTAAGCAGGTATTGTCTTCGTGGTGACTGCGACGCAAGGATTACGTGATAATCTTTCAGAATATCCACGATCATTTTATGCAGGTTGAAAGGTGTTGTTGATAATCATAAATGCGATGACAGAATAAAGGATACCTGCAAGCATAATCAGTTTCGTCAGGTTACTTGCCAGGTGGTAATGTGCCCTGTTTTCTGCCATAATGATCCGGAAAGCCAGGTAAAAATAAGGGATCACGATGCATATCAGACAATATAGCATGGTAATATAATCAAGCCGCCCGTCAAACATCCATAAAAGATACCGGATATATACATACACGAGTAAACCTACATTGACCAGGATGATGGAAACAATTACCATTTTAGTGGTTTTGATGCCCAATACAACAGGAAGTGTATTCATGCCAAAAGCCAGATCACCTTCAAAATCCTCGATATCTTTAATGATCTCACGGACCAGTGTTCCAAGAAATGCAAAAATGGAAAATCCCCCAACCCAACCAAGTATATTATTAAAATTCATATTATTCTGAATCAAAACTTCCCTGTATACCCGGTTAAGCATCGGAACTTCGAATATGACAACAATAAACGGCACCATTGCTGTGAAAATTGCTACGATGAGGTTGCCAATCAGGAATTGTCTCTTGTATGTTGTAGAATAAAACCAGAGAATACCTGAAGCAAGTATATATGCCAGTCCAAGGGCAAAAATTCCTGATTTTATTGATAAATAGAAACCTATTCCCACACCCAGGATATTCAGAATGATATGTATCAGGATAGCCATTCGCCGGGTGATATGCTTACCTACCAGCACAGTATCAGGCCTGTTCAACATATCTGTTTTCGTATCAAAATAATCATTGATAACATAACCGGCAGCAGTGATCAGAACAGATGAAAGCACAAGAAGAGCAAAATGAAAATGATCCAGTTGAAGTTCAAATCCGTTAATACTCAGGATTGGACCGACAATGCAATACCGCATCAGATATTGCGTCACTGCAATAATCAGCAGGTTTTTATAACGGACTAGTCTGAAGAAATCAATCACAAAGTACAATTTATATATTAGTATGGAAAATATCAGATCTTCACACTCATTATCCCATACTCAAATCACCCGGGAACCATCCGAAACATCACTCATCACCCTGATCCCAAACCCACACCCACCAGAAACCAGGAACCAGAAACCAGAAACTATTTGAAAAATCACTCATCACCCTGATCCCAAACCCACACCCACCAGGAACCAGGAACCAGAAACTATTTGA
>CAZRHW010000028.1:2915-7400 GCA_964599785.1 uncultured Bacteroides sp.
TCACTCCTCACCCTGATCCCAAACCCACACCCACCAGGAACCAGGAACCAGAAACTATTTGAAAAATCACTCCTCACCCTGATCCCAAACCCACACCCACCAGGAACCAGGAACCAGAAACTATTTGAAAAATCACTCCTCACCCTGATCCCAAACCCACACCCACCAGGAACCAGGAACCAGAAACTATTTGAAAAATCACTCCTCACCCTGATCCCAAACCCACACCCACCAGGAACCAGGAACCAGAAACCAGGAACCATATTACCTACCAGTGAAATGCATCTTCCTCTATCCATTTTCCATGCAGGCGAAGTACCTGTTCGATAACATCCCTGACACAGCCATCACCGCCCTTCTTATCGGAAATATATTTCGAAATGGATTTAATTTCCTCAACAGCATCGGAAGGACAGGCCGCAAATCCTACTTCTTTCATCACCAGGTAATCAGGCAGGTCATCACCCATATACAGGATGTTTTGAGGCAAAAGATGATATTTCTTAAGGAAATCACTGAAATCTACCAGTTTATCCCTTGATTTTAAATAAACATCTTTCACACCAAGGTGTTCGAATCGTGATTTAACCGGTTCGGAATTCCCCCCTGTAATAATACCAATCTGGTAACCTTTACGGATTGCATATTGGATAGCAAATCCATCTTTAATATTCATTGAGCGCATGAGCTCACCATCGGGATACAGATAAATTATTGGGCTGGATAATACGCCATCGACATCAAAAATAAAAGCTTTAACCAGCCTGAGATCCTCTTTGAAATTACTCATTATTCCCTGTCTTATTTTGGTCCGTCCGGATTCCCGGACTTTCCCTGTGAGCAGCAATGCTGTTACTTACAAAAGTATACAATTTTAGTATATCGGGAAGGTCTTTCAGGATCCTTTGATGCTCTTCAATGATTTTCTGATCTCCACGAACAGCCGGCCCGGTCTGTGCAAATAACGGATCAATCTCCAGAATTTTCCTGGCAGTTTCCATAATCAGGGGCTTGATCAGGTTAAAACTCAAACCGTTTAACGAAAGGATCCTTTCTGCCTGGGCATACATATGATTTGGGAAATTACAGGCAAAAACAGCTGCCAGATGGAGGATTTTCCTCTTTTCACTATCCATGAACAGTATATCAGATGATATCTCCTTTGCCATCATTTCAAGCATATTCAGAACTTCAGGATTATTTGCTTCAATACAGAATGGCACCCTTTTAAGATCAAGCTTTCTTGCTCTTGAAAAGGTTTGAACAGGATACAGTACACCATAGTTTTTACTGCAACCCTGAAAGACTGACAGTGGCAGTGTGCCGGAAGTATGAACCAGCATCTGGTCTGTGAATCCGGAATGACACAAAAAGGGTACGACAGCATCATCCTTCAGACAGAATAAATAAAGGTCTGCGTTGTAATCAAGCCGTGTGATATTCACCGTAAAGGCAATACCCAGCTGAGAGGAAAGTCTCCTGGCCGATTCTTTTGTCCTGCTGTAAACCTGCGTAATATGATATCCCTGGTTGTGAAGGGCAAGGCCAAGGTGAGTTGCTACATTGCCGGCGCCAACCAGGACAATATTGCGGATTTTTTTTACCAAAAGAAATTATTTAGAAGCAGTACCGATTTTCGGAAATGAGCATATCAGCAATCCTCCTTCTTGCATCACGTACATTTATACCATTAACGCAGGTAAAGTGATTGATCCCCTTCAGTAATAAATCCCTGATATCACCAGTTGCAAATGAATAGACCGTATCCAAAGCAAGTTTCCGTATCCTTCCTGATGCGTCATATATAAAAACATCAAGGATATCACGCTGCAATTTAAATGCTTCTTCTCCCCGAATGCTTTCGGCTTTCTGAATCCTGAGCATCGTTGATTCTCCGGCATATACCAGCATGATAATATCGGAAATGTTGTTCAGGATCTCCTGTTCCTGTATAAGTGCCCGTGAAAACTGATCAGAAACGGTTTTAAGCAAAACCAGCGCTACTTTTTTAAAATTCCTTACATAAGCATTTTTTGTTTCAAAATAATCATCACCGGATATCTCTTTTTTCTCCAGTCCGGGGAGTTCATCCAGTATTTTCTGAGCTTCATCCATTAAAGGGAGTTCTCCTTTTGCACCCCGTTTAAGAATTGTATCAACTACCAGGAGTTTATTAATTTCATTTGTTCCCTCAAAAATCCTGTTAATCCGTGAATCTCTGTATGCCCTGTCAACGGGCATTTCTGTAGAGAATCCCATCCCACCATGTATCTGAACAGCCTCATCAACGACATAATCCAGCATTTCTGAACCAAAAACTTTCATTACCGCCGATTCTATGGCAAACTGATTAAATGCTTCCATTGTATCCCGTCCTTTATCTTCACCATGATTAACATTATACTGAATCGCTGTATCCAGATCCTTGCTGGCACGGTAAATTGCCGATTCAGTGATATATGTCCTGATTACCTGCTCAGCCAGTTTATATTTAATTGCTCCAAAGGCAGAAATAAGGCTATTGAATTGTTTCCTTTCATTGGCATACTGAACCGAATGATTGATGGTCAGCTTGGCTGCACCTATTACATTTGCTCCGAGTTTAATCCTTCCCATATGGAGTATATTCAATGCAATACGAAATCCTTCTCCACGTTTCCCAAGCAGGTTCCCGACAGGGACCCGACAGTCATTGAAGAAAATTTGCCTTGTCGAGGAACCCTTTATACCCATTTTCTTTTCCTCGGGATTGAATGTCAGGCCAGGGAATGTTCTTTCAACGATAAAAGCACTCAGAACACGATCATTGTCAATTTTAGCAAAGACTGTAAAGACATCTGCAAAACCTGCATTTGTGATCCACATTTTCTGTCCGTTCAACAGATAGTATTGACCATCATCAGATAATGTTGCTTTTGTTGTTCCGGCATTTGCATCAGATCCTGCACCAGGTTCTGTGAGACAATATGCACCAATCAATTCGCCTGTGGCAAGTCTGGGAACATATTTTTGTCTTTGTTCTTCATTCCCGTAATAAAGTATTGGAAGGGTTCCAATTCCGGTGTGGCAGGAATAGGCAACAGCATAGGAATATCCTGCTCCCAGGATCTCACACGCATACATGGCAGTTACAAAAGATTGTGCAAATCCGCCATATTCCTCAGGAATTGAAATTGCCAGCAATCCAAGCTCGCCGGTTTTTGTTAGCAGTTCTCTCATCAATCCCTCTTCCTGCGCATCTATCCTGTCAAGATTGGATAATACTTCTGCTTCAAGAAAATCCTGACAGCTTTGTCCGATCATTTTTTGTTCCTCGTCCAACTCTTCAGGAATAAAGATCTGTTCGGGTGCAATTTCTCTGACAAGAAACGCTCCACCTTTTACCGGGATAGTCTGTTCCATAGTATTAATTTTTAACCAGTGTCATGCCAAGTTTGATCTGGTAAATTTAAATAATCCTTTATTTATATAATATTGTTAATATTTATGATCTTAAGGCATTATCGGTGCATTGTATAGGGGTGTGTCAGAACTGAAATATATTACAAGCCCAGATCCATTACCACAAGTTCAGCTATATCATAATTCTTTACCGATTCTTCCATGTTTTTATACTTCAATCCATCGGTTATCATGGTCATACAATAGGGGCAAGCTGTTGCGATAATGCTGGCACCAGTCCTGAGCGCTTCCTCCGTCCTTTCAATAAAAACTTCTTTTTCACCCTGTTCCGCTTCCTTAAACATCTGTCCTCCCCCTGCTCCGCAGCACAATGCATAACTCCTGTTCCTGGACATTTCGACTTTCTTTTCTGACAATGCCGTAAGAACAAGGCGCGGGGATTCATATTCATGATTTGCCCTGCCAAGGTAGCAGGGATCATGATAGGTGATGATCTTTTCCCTGAACAATCCGGATTTAAGTTTCAGGTTATCCTGTTTCATCTGATCTTTCAGAAATTGTGAATGATGAACCACTTCATAAATCCCTCCCAGGTCCGGGTATTCATTCTTAAAGGTATTATAAGCATGAGGATCGCAGGTCAGAATTTTACTTATTTCATAATTATTCAGCATTTCAATGATCATCAGAGCCTGCATCTGAAAGAGCATCTCATTGCCGGATCTTCTGGCTACATCACCACTGGATATCTCTTCAGTGCCTAATACAGCAAAATCTGTTTTAAGGTGATTAAGAATCTTCACGAACGCCCTGGTAACATTCTTATAACGATCATCAAAAGCACCGGCACTGCCGACCCATAATAAATATTCAGGTTTTTGTCCGCGGGAAACAAGATCTGCCATAACAGGAACGTTCAATCCAGCTCCTTCAGCCCACTGTAGCCTGTCCTCATGGGAAAATTGCCAGGGTGCGCCATTGTTTTCGATATTGGAGAATATTGCATTCAGCTCACCGGGTGCAGCCGATTCCTCCATCACAAGATACCTGCGCATATCAACAATCAGAGCAGGATGGTTAATG
>CAZRHW010000028.1:7410-10778 GCA_964599785.1 uncultured Bacteroides sp.
CCTGTGCACAGGCATTACACAGTGTACATGCCCATAATTCCTCCTCCTTAATGTAATCCCTGATCAATGTCTTATGATCGGAATATTCTTTTCCATGCCGAACCATGAGCGGACCTTTCTCCCTCATCCTCGCTCTTACGTCCATAATGATTTTCCTCGGGGAAAGTTTCTTGCCTGTAATATTTGCCGGACAAGCTGAGGTACATCTGCCACATTCCGTACAGGACAGTGAATCAAAATAGTTTTTCCATGTAACATCCTCAATATCAAGAATTCCAAAACGTCCGGGAATTTCACCTGGTTCTGCCTCATCCGGGGCAGCGTAAGCAGTTTCCGGATTCATCATGATCTTTACTTCCCGGGTTATACTTTCCATGACAGGTAATTTCCCAAGTGGTTCAAGCCTGCTCAGAAACACATTCGGAACCGACATAAATACATGGAAATGTTTTGAATAAGGAAGGTAATTGGCAAAAATAAATATGATCAGAATATGGGTCCACCAGCAAGATCGATATATAATCATGCTGCTATGATGATCGGTATTCAAAAATCCTGATATAAAGTTGCTTACCGGGTAATAACCATACACCTGCAAGCTCTCGGAGGCCATGGAACGGATATAAAAAGTATTCATTCCAATCAGTGTGATCATCAGTATCAATATCAGTGTGAGGGCAATATTGGCATCAATATGTGAAATCCTTTGCATTTCAATCCCGCTGAATCGTTTGATATCCAGAAAGATCCTGCGTACAAGAAATACCATGATAGCCACGATGATAATAAAAGCAAACAGATCGCCTGAAGCCATAATGATATCATAGACCACTCCCAGGAACCTGAGTACTTTTTCTCTGTCAAATAAGCCATCGATGGTCATCTCAAGGCTTCCTATCAGGATCACACAGAAACCCCAGAAAACAAATGCGTGTAATAAACCGATGACAGGCCTTCGTAAAATTTTAGTTTGTCCGAACGCTACTTTAAGCATTAAAACAAACCTTTTCCCGATTTGTTTTACAGGAAACCCGGGTCTGGTGAGCTTAAAGAACCGGATATACCTCCTTACAGTGAATCCGAAAACCGATAGTGTTATAAGAAGAGAAAAGATAAATATTATTTGCCTGATCATTGAAATTTATGATTTAGCAGCTTTGATCTCCTTAATCAGTTCGGGAAGGACCTTTTGAGCATCTCCAATAATACCATAATCGGCAGCCTCAAAAATGGGTGCATCCTTATCGGTATTAACCGCCACAATGTATTTTGAAGAACTGACGCCTGCAAGATGCTGGATAGCACCGGAAATTCCAAATGCCATATAAAGATTTGGAGCAATAATCTTTCCTGTTTGTCCGGTATGTTCTTCATGTGATCTCCATCCCTCATCCGAAACCGGTCTTGAACAGGCAAGGCCAGCACCGAGGACTTCAGCAAGTTCTTCAAGCGGAGCCCAATTATCAGGTGATTTCAAACCACGCCCACCGGAAACAACGATTTCTGCATCTGTAAGAATAACTTTCCCGGTTTGCTTTTCCACATTCGTAACTGCAGTATTTATTGCCCCGGGATCATATGGAGGAGTGTATGATTCAATCTCCGGACTTTGATCTCTGGCAATCAGCTCAAAAGAATTCTGGGCCAAGGTCAGTATCTTAACTGACGTTTTTATCTCAACAAGGGAAAATGCTTTCCCGCTGTAAACTTTTTTCCTGATGATCATCGGATCGGATGACAATGGTAATCCTGTCGCTCCTGAAACAAGTCCTGCCTTAAGTTTAACAGACAGGCGGGGTGCAATGGCCTTTCCGGTGTTATTATGCGAAATGACAAGCACAGTGGCTCCAACCTTTTCAGTTACACTTGTAATCACCTGAGTGTAAACCTGATTGTCCAGATGGTGCAGTTTATCATCTCTTATATCAATAATTTTTGATATCCCAAAATTTCCCAGCTTCTTCAGTTCTTCTCCATCAACATTTCCAATAGACAAAGCAATTGCTTTTGTTCCCAACATTTCAGCGATCCCTGCAGCATATGAAGCCAATTCAAAGGATAGTTTTTTAAATTTGCCATCCCAGTTTTCTGTAAATACGAGTACTGACATAAATTTTATTTTTATATTACCTTAGCTTCATTCTGAAGCAGGTTAACCAGTTCTTTAATATTATCAGGATCAATCATTTTACAAGGATTTTTAGGTGGAAGGGATTCGTACATTGTCGTTTCAGTAAGCTTTTGAACATCTGCCGGTTGAACCACCTCCATTGGTTTCTGCCTTGCCATCATAATACCACGCATAGCCGGGATACGAGGTTCTATGGCAATTCCCTTCTGTACAATTCCCACAAAGGGCAATGAGATGTTCAGTTCTTCTTTGCCGCCATCAATATCCCTTGTTATATGAACTTTATCATCTTTGATCCTGAGTGATGAAATGGCAGATACAGAAGGTATTTCCAGAAACTCAGCCAGCATTCCACCTACTGAGGAGCCATTATGATCACTTGATTCAATACCGCATAAAATGATATCATATCCTCTTTGTCTTATAGCTTCGGCAATTTGCCCCGCCACAAAGTAAGCATCAGCTGGTTCAGCATCGATCCGAATGGCATCATCAGCTCCGATTGCAAGTGCTTTTCTAAGGGTTGGCTCTGTAAAAGCGAGACCCAGGGTGATGACGCTGATTTTTTCAATATCCGTGCCGGGATCTTCTTTAAGCTGAAGGGCACGGGTTAATGCCAGTTCATCCCAGGGATTAATGATCCACTGAATACCCGTTGTATCAAATTTCTTGTTATCCTGTGCAAATCTGATCTTTGTTGTCGTATCAGGAACATTGCTTATACAGACAAGAATTTTCATAAAGTGCTGAAATTAAGAGTGTTGAATAACTCATTGTGAATTATTGATCAGACAAATATAAAATAATATCTATTATATGCCACAATTCCGGTATAATCTAAAATTATTAAAAAAAAAGCCCAGTCGAACCGACGGGGCCAATTTTATCAAACAAAAATATTATTTACGCCTGGGCAGTGGGTCCTCCGAAATTAATCGGAATCAGGGGAGTGCCGGAATTTTCAACTTTTTTAATTTCTCCGTGTACCGCTTCATATTTCGCGATATTGTCCTGCAGGGCAAAAAGCAGCCTCTTGGCATGTTCAGGAGTAAGGATGATCCTGGATTTCACTTCTGCCTTGGGAATGCCGGGCATAACCCTTACAAAATCAATCACAAACTCAGAACTGGAATGTGTAATCACTGCGAGGTTTGAATAGGTTCCCTGAGCTATATCCTCTTTCAGCTCAATATTGATCTGGGTTTTTTTTGCTTTTTTATCGTCTTCCATACTGAAT
>CAZRHW010000029.1:0-10710 GCA_964599785.1 uncultured Bacteroides sp.
TTGAAAAATGGATTACCCTGAATATGTTGCAAGGTTTTATGATATCATATATCACAGTATGAGATCTGAAGTGGACACGGATTTTTATTTAAAGGAAATCTCCGGCACAAGGGGGCGTATTCTTGAGATCGGAGTGGGGACGGGCCGTTTTTTCACAGCAGCTTTGAAAAACGGTGCGGACATTTATGGTATTGATATAAGCAAAAGCATGGTTGATATTCTATATACGAAAATTGATCCGGAATTTAAAAACAGGGTCAGTATTCAAAGTGCTGTTGATTTTAAATTTCCTTTCAGGTTTAACTTGATACTTGCTCCTTTCAGGGTTTTTTCCCACCTGTTGACAATAGAAGAACAGTTATCTGCGCTCAACAATATTTATGATCACCTGGAGGAGAATGGCCGGCTGATTTTTGATCTGTATGTGCCGGACCCTGCGATGATAGCCTCCGGCCTTAACAATCAGACTGATTTTACGGGGACATATGAACCGGGGAAGAAATTCTCAAGGACAGTAGACATGAAAGCGGATATTGTCGATCAGATCAGTGATATTACGATGACATTCAGATGGGATCAGGATGGCAGGGAGAAAGTGGGAAAGTGGAACTTCAAATTCAGGTTTTATTTCAGGTATGAGCTGGAACATCTGATCAGGAGATCAAAACTGACTCTTGAGAAAATATACGGAGATTTTAACAAGGGTGAATTGAAGGAAGGATCAGGGGAGTTTATTGTTATTTGCAGCAGATCCTGAATAATATAATGCGTTGTGCTATTGAATGATGCAGGTTGTTGCATACGAAATTTGAAGCGTCGCACCGCGATGCGAAGCTACAAAAATATTATAAATCAATTTATTATCGAAGTCAATCGTACAACACCTTTTTTTCACCGATCGTTCAGAACAACAATTTCTTCCTGGATTTCAATGCGAATGGATCAATCTCAAAAGCTGTGGTGATGATATTTATTTTTTTTAGACGATTTGTCAACTGGTTTACAAAGCTTTTACCTCCATCTCCCGAGATTTTCAGTATATAATCTATATTTGACAATTCCTCCAGAAGAAAGCCATCATCACAGCGGTTTGAGATAAGATCATAATGCAGCAGTGTTTCCTGATCAGTATATTGATAGAATGAAAATTCCTGATTCCGGCTGATTCTGGAATTATAGATCACCAGGTTTTCGCATCGTTTAAGAAACATTCCGAGGTTATTGTTCATAGCCCAGCTTACCCTGTAATCGTTTTCATGGGATGATATCCCGATCAGAAGGAAACGGAAATCATCTTCTACGATCAATTTATGTGATTTTTTAGTCACATCAATGGTTTATTTTCTCCAAAGCTTCTTCTGCGGCTTTTTGTTCAGCATCTTTCTTGGAAAAGCCAATACCTTTCCCGAGCTCTTCATCCAGCATCATAACCTGGGAAACGAATACCAGTTCATCATTTTCATTCGTACTTTCACGGTTAACAAACTGGATTTCTTTTTTGTTTTTCTGGCTCCACTCAATAATACGGCTTTTAAAGTCAGATTCTTTTCTGGCCAGTTTTTCAAGATCAAGGTGTTTTTCCAGGATCTTATTTATCACAAATTTCCGGGTCTTATAATAACCTTTATCAAGATAAATAGCTCCGATCAACGCTTCAAAAGCATTCCCAAGGATATTATCTTTCTGTTGTTTCTGGTGAGTGTTAAGAATAAGAAGAGGGGACATACCAATTTTTAAGGCAAGTCGGTTCAATTGTTTTCTTTTAACGATCTTGGATTTGAGTTGCGTGAGGAATCCTTCGTCATTATCGGGGAAACGGAGATACAGATAATCCGCAATTATAGCATCGAGAATAGCATCTCCAAGGTATTCGAGGCGTTCATTATTAACAGAGGATCCATCAGGCAGGGATACAGATGCTGATTTATGTGTCAGGGCAATTTTATAGAGATGAAGATTACGGGGGATGAATCCGGTAATCGTTCTGATCTGGCACAGGATATTACGACTGTCCAAAAAGGGTAACCGGGGAAATTGAATAAACTTACAATACAAGGGGATCAGGAAATTTTCTTAAATATAACAGATGTATTATGTCCGCCGAAGCCAAAAGTATTACTCAGTCCGGTACGGATTAATCTTTTCTGCGCTTTATTTGGTGTAATATTCAGTTTTTCGTCAATTTCAGGGTCCTGGATTTTAAAATTTATTGTTGGTGGAGCGATATCATCCCGGATTGCGAGGATTGTTGCGATGGCTTCGATAGCGCCGGAGGCACCCAGCAAATGACCTGTCATAGATTTTGTAGCACTGATATTCAGTTTATACGCATGGTCTCCAAATACTTCCCTGATGGCTTTGGCTTCCGAGATATCTCCAAGAGGAGTAGCGGTACCATGAACATTGATATAGTCGATATCTTCAGGTTTCATGCCGGCATCGCGCAGCGCATTTTCCATAACAATCCTGGCTCCCAGTCCTTCCGGATGAGGTGCTGTTGTGTGATAAGCATCAGCAGACATTCCTGCACCGGCTATCTCGCCATAGATGGTCGCTCCACGCTTTATGGCATGTTCATATTCTTCAATTATAAGTCCGCCGCCGCCTTCACCCATTACAAAACCATCCCTGGTTTTATCAAAAGGTCTGGATGCAGTTTTATATTCTTCGTTATTCACCGACATTGCCCGCATAGCATTAAAACCTCCGATGCCTGATTCTATAATTGCTGATTCGGAACCGCCCACTACAAAAGCATCAGCCCACCCGATACGGATATATGTCAATGCATCGATGATTGCATGGGATGAGGAAGCGCATGCGGAAACGGTGGCAAAATTGGGACCACGGAAACCATATTTGATGGAGATATGACCTGCAGCAATGTCGGGGATCATTCTGGGTATAAAGAACGGGCTGAACCTGGGGATACCTCCACCCTTGAAAAAACCATCTAATTCTTCCTGGAATGTTTTCAGTCCTCCCACTCCTGATGTCCAGATTACACCTATCCTGTTGACATCCAGTTTCTCAGGAATAAGACCTGCATCAGCAATAGCTTCTTCCGCAGCAACGAGCGCATACTGCGTAAAAAAATCAAGAGATCTGATCTCTTTCCGGTCGAAATGCTGGGTAGGATCGAAGTTTTTAACTTCGCAGGCAAATTTCGTTTTATGGTTAACCGTATTGAAATGAGTTATCCAATCGCAACCACAAACACCGTTTTTGAGACCCTCCCAATATTCCTTTATATTATTGCCCAAGGGAGTGACAGCACCGAGTCCTGTCACAACGACCCGTCTGAATTCCATAATTGAGAGGATTAGAAGAAATTACTTGGCGTTTTCCTCGATATATTTAATAGCTTCACCAACAGTGCTAATGCTTTCAGCCTGATCATCAGGAATCCCGATATTGAATTCCTTTTCAAATTCCATGATTAATTCAACAGTGTCAAGCGAGTCCGCTCCGAGGTCATTTGTAAAACTGGATTCGGGTGTAACTTCGCTTTCATCGACACCTAATTTGTCAACAATAATTGCTTTAACTCTGGATGCAATGTCAGACATAAGAGTAGATTTTAATTTAACTTAATGTATTAGAAAAATGTTCGTGCAAAGAAATGGAATTCTGTTGTAAAAACAAATAAATTATATTTTTCTTCGCGTAAAAATAGAATTTTTTGCTTTCTTTTAATCAAATTTAAAAAAATAATTGCTTTTTACAGGCTTTATCAGCCTGCAATAAATATGTAAATTAATGAAAAAGAGGAAAATAGCAATTCTTGCATCCGGATCAGGCACAAATGCTCAAAAAATCATTGAATATTTCACCGGACATTCATCCATTGGGGTATCAATGATACTTTCAAACAAAAAAGATGCATATGTGCTGGTACGTGCAGAACAATTTAATATTCCTTCTGTTGTTTTTGACAGGCAGACATTTAACGAAACAGATGAAATACTCAGGGTGCTTCAGAAAAATGAAATTGATTTTATTGTACTTGCAGGGTTTTTATGGCTTATTCCTATATACCTGATCAGATCTTTTCCCCGCAGGATCATCAACATTCATCCGGCCCTGTTGCCAAAATACGGGGGCAAGGGAATGTATGGAGTGTATGTTCACCAGGCTGTACTTGACAGCGGGGATAAGGAATCGGGTATTTCAATTCATTATGTAAATGAGGCCTATGATGAAGGTGCCATAATCTTTCAGGCTAAATGTGAGGTGCAACCTGATGATACACCGGAATCTCTGGCACAACGTATACATCAACTGGAATATAAACACTATCCGGAGGTGATTGAGAGGTTGGTTATGGCGTTATGAGTATTATTTTAAAATGGATATATTATAACAAACTTAAGATTTTGAAATGTGATCCTGAACTTGCCTAACCTGATGAATTTCAGGGTTTCGGGATCATTATGTAATTGACAATAAGGTCCTGAAACAAGCTCAGGATGACTTCACAATATCATAGAACCTGGTTAATATCCATCCCACCAAAATAGTTGAATAAAATTTGTTACCAGTTGTAATCTAAAAGCCCAACAATCTGCGAAAAGAAATTCAGAAAGGTTTTTCAACCGAAACATTGAAAGGTCATATCAGTCCTTGCCGGCATTAGTTAAAATGTTCCGGAAGTATCAGCTAACTGAATCTGATCGAGGCGGTTCATGATGATGGTACGGACAGAATCGAATTTTATTTTATTTTCTTCGCGGATGGGTTCAACCGGCGGAGCTTCAACTTTTAAAGGGTCGACAGGATAGCCGTTCTTATAAAATCTGAAATCGAGGTGCGGTCCTGTTGAGAGACCGGTGCTTCCGACAAACCCTATCACATCTCCCTGGTTTACATTTTTACCAACCCGGATGCCCTTTGCATAACCGCTCAGGTGGAGATAAGCTGTTGAATAAACGCTATTATGCCGGATTCTGATCATATTTCCGGATCCTGATTTAAAGCTTGTTTCAATCACCTCACCGTCGCCAATTGCATAAACCGGTGTACCGACAGGTGCGGCATAGTCAACACCATAATGCGGCCTCCGGATTCTCAGGATAGGGTGTAACCTGCTGTGGGAATACCTGGAGCTTATTCTTGAATACCTTACCGGTGTTTTCAGGAAAGCCCTTCTCAGGCTGTTGCCATCCTGATCAAAATAAGATTCAATGCTGTCCTGAACAAAGGGAATTGCGTAAAAATTATGGTTTGCATGACGGAAGAAGGCGGCAAAGATTTTTCCTAATCCAATATATTGGGTATCGACATACTGTTTATCATAAATTACTTTGAACGTATCTCCATTCTGAAGGTTGAAGAAATCGATATTCCATGCGAATATTTCAGATAGTTCCACTGCCAGCATCGGATCAAGATCATTTTCCACCATACAATCCCAGAGTGAAGAATGAATGATACCTGCTGATTCCGCTGTTGCGATCTGCCATTCTTTTTCCTGTTTCAGTACCTTTACAGAATCTGTCAGATCGACCATAAAATATTCCACAGGGGTATGTTCATAGACGAAATACAGTACTTTTTCCAAACTGTCTTTTGAGCAGAAGAATTTATAAGGATTGGCATACCGTATTTTTCTGAGATTAAAGATTCCTTCTGAAGCGATGATTATTTCGTTTATCTCCCGGGGGCTTATTCCATATTCACGGAAAAGTGATGAAAGGTTCTGGTCCTTCTTTATATGACCCCTATGAATGATGAATGAATCGATGGCCAGCCCATATTCTCTGATGATAACAGGGGTGTTCTGAAGGCTATCTGAATATTCGATAAGGATTTCGTACTGTCCGGAAAAGGGATCTTTCAAAATAAAGATCAGGATGATCACCAGGGCCAGGACCAATGGAATAAAGATACTTATGAAATATTTTTTCCTCAATTGATTACCAGGGTGTTCTAAACGACTATGTTAACGATTTTTCCAGGAACAATGATTACTTTCCGGGGAGGTTTTCCATCAAGCCATTTTTGTGCTTTCTCATGCATAAGGATTGCTTTTTCAATTTCCTCATAACTCATATCCAATGGCAATCCTATTCTGAACCTCAGTTTTCCATTGAAAGATACGGGATATTCAAATACTTCTTCCACCAGGTAAGATTCATCATAAGCAGGCCAGGACTGGTCTGATACTGAGGGATTATGTCCAAGGGATTCCCATAGTTCTTCGCCCAGGTGGGGTGCAAAGACTGACAGGACAAGGATAAAGGTTTCGGCGGTTTTACCGGTTACCTTTCCCTTTTTAAAACAGATATTGGTAAAGATCATCATCTGGGCGATGGCTGTGTTAAACCGCAGGTTATCAATATCATTCCGGGCTTTTTTGATTGTCTGATGAAGGGATTTCAGGATATCCCTGTCTTCATCCTCATGATCGGTAATATTATCAGGATTGCCGAAGAATTTGTAAACCCTGTTCAGGAAATTAAACACACCTTTAATTCCATTTTCCGACCATGGTTTTGTAGCTTCAAGCGGGCCCATGAACATTTCATAAAGCCGCATGGAATCGGCCCCGTAGTTTTTCGTTACCTCATCAGGATTGATCACATTTTTAAGCGACTTTGACATTTTGGCGACGATCTGCTTCACTTCCATTCCGGTAGGTTTATGAAAGAACCTGCTGTCTTTTTCTTCTACCTCGTCAGTGGGGATCTTTGCCCCGGCCGCAGATTCATAGGCATAAGCCAGGATCATTCCCTGGTTAAACAATTTCGGGAATGGTTCGTCAGTTGATACGATGCCAAGGTCATAGAGGACTTTATGCCAGAACCGGCTGTACAGGAGGTGCAGGACAGCATGTTCAGCTCCACCGATATAAAGATCCACAGGCATCCAGTATTTTTCCCTGTCAGTGGCGAATGGTTCCTTTGTATTATGGGCATCGATATACCTCAGGTAATACCAGCAGGATCCTGCCCACTGGGGCATGGTATTTGTTTCACGGCGGCCCTTTCTTCCGTTTTCATCAACGACATTTAACCAGTCACCTGCGTTGGATAGGGGTGATTCACCATATTCCCCGGGCTCATAGTTCTGTAAATCAGGTAATTGCAGAGGCAGTTCATCATCATTCATCATCGTAATTTCGCCATCTTCCCAGTGAATAACAGGAAAAGGTTCTCCCCAGTACCGCTGTCTGCTAAAAAGCCAGTCGCGGATCTTATAATTAACAGCATACCGGCCAAGTTGGTTATTTTCAAGCCATTCAGTAATGGTACGAATCCCATTCTCTTTATTCATTCCGTTGATACTCAAACCTGTTTTTACATCTGATGAGTTGATATATATCCCATCTTCTATCCAGCAGGCTTTAGCATCCAGGACCTTTTTGCGCAGATCCGGTTCAGCATTTACAGGATCCATAATACACCTGATTATCAGTCCGAATTTTTCAGCAAACTCAAAATCGCGCGTATCATGGGCCGGAACGGCCATGATTGCACCGGTACCGTATCCCATCATGACATAATCTGCAACCCAGATCGGGATCCGTTCATTGTTTACCGGATTAATGGCATACCGGCCTGTAAAAACACCTGTTTTAACTTTTGCCAGGTCAGTGCGGTCGAGGTCGGTTTTTGTTGCTGCTGTCCTGGCATATTTATCTATTTCAGCAGCATGTTCATCCGTTCTGATCTTATTAAGCAGCGGGTGTTCAGGGGCCAGCACCATATAGGTGGCTCCGAATAAAGTATCGGGGCGGGTTGTGAAGACCCGCAATTTCTCACTGAGACCTTCGATCATAAAATCAACATCTGCCCCTTCTGAACGGCCGATCCAGTTTTTCTGCTGATCTTTTATTCCTTCGGGCCAGTCGAGGTTGTCAAGTTCACTTAACAACCGTTCTGCATACAATGGGATCCTGAGCAGCCATTGCTTCAGGTTTTTTTTAATTACCGGGTTTCCGCATTTCTCATGTGTTCCGTCGGTCAGAACTTCTTCATTGGCACATACGATCCTGCAGTTTTCGCAGTACCATACATGTGCATCGGCATAATAGGCCAGCCGGTGCTTATCAATGTATTCTCTGACAGCATCCCTGCCAGATTTACGGATATGATCAGGGATAGGAAGCTCACTGATCGGCCTGCCCTGTTGTTGCTTTTCATCAAACCATGTATTGAAAATGCGGATAAAGATCCACTGGGTCCATTTATAATAACCGGGATCGGTTGTGTTTATCTCCCTGTCCCAGTCATATGCAAGTCCCAGGGATTTTATCTGTTTCCTGAAAGTATCGCAGTTTTTGTTTGTTGTATCAGCCGGATGTGTTCCGGTCTGGATGGCATACTGTTCGGCAGGCAGTCCGAATGCATCCCAGCCCATGGGATGCAATACATTGAATCCTCTCATCCTCTTATAGCGGGCGACGATATCTGTTGCGGTATAACCCTCGGGATGGCCCACATGCAAACCGCTTCCTGAAGGATAGGGGTACATATCAAGCACATAGTATTTGGGTTTATCCGGATCTTCCTTGACGCTGAAGGTTTTATTTTCTTCCCAATACTTTTGCCATTTCTTTTCTATTTCTGTGAAATGATATTCCATTTGGTAAAATGTTTTCCGCAGACAGATATTCTTAAAGTCTTATGGCATTAGAACGAAGATATTGATATTCAAATCTTTGTAGAGTCGCGCCGCGGCGCGACTCTACAAATAAATCTATAATTCAATTACTCAGTCCTTGCAAATGCCCGACAGGTTATTCCTAATATTTAAGGAATTACAAAAGTAACAAACTTAAAAAGAAGAGCATACTTTGCTGAAATTAATTTTGTTAAATTTGTTTTCTGAATTTTTTCAGTATGGTCCCGTAGTTCAATGGATAGAATGTCAGATTCCGGTTCTGAAGGTTGTGGGTTCGAGTCCCGCCGGGATCACTTACAAAAGCGGCCCTGGCCGCTTTTGTAGTTCAAGGTTGTCGGTTTCCGGTTCCCGGTTCATTCCTGGATTAAAATAATAGTATAAACCGACTTTTAAGACTAAATTGTTAAAGTGTTGGTTAGATTTATAGTCTTCAAAATTTTTTACAAACATTATTGTATGATCATAACAAATAGTTGGATTTAAGACAATTTTTGCAGATAAAAACTGAGGAAATCCGACACCTATTCCAAACTGGGCCATATGAAAATTACTTAAACCATGAGCGCCATCCTTGGATTCATGTTTAAAGTGATATTTCCCATATCCACTGAACGCTTCAATATCAATTCTTTTAAGTAAGAGTGTTTTATAATAGCAGCTTGATATCCAATTATTATTTTTCGTATAATTTTGATCAGTTTTTTCATTATAGAGATATAAGTTTAATCTGTAACCCAGAAATGATTTGTTTGTTATTAAATAACCAAAATCAATATCAATATTTATGTTAGTGTATTTTTCACCATATTTTTTATTATCAATAAAATGAATATTTGTATTTCCACCGATACTAATTCCCCCCTTTTCAAATGATTGTGCTTTAATAGTAATAACGGTATTAATAGTAAAATATCCAATTAATATAATATTCAGAAAAGCCTTTTTCATAATGACTATTCATTAAAAATAAATAGAAAACCCAGATATATATTGATAGAATTTTTAGGCAAGTATATATTATCAGAATCAGGAAAATAAATGGTGCTCTTTAATATTTTATATGATATACTTGGTTCGAACAGGACTTTGCAGGGTAGTTGAAATGAATACCCCATAAATAATTCACATTTAAATCCAAATATGCGAGCGCTTGGAGTATAAAATGTACCTGACATTGGATGAGGCTCCCATATCTTTGATTTTTCAAATTCAAAACCAATTGAAGTTTGAAAGAATAAGTTTATAGGTGTATAATATTTCAATAACATTCCCGGACCTATTGCGACAGAACTCATACCAACTGTATCAGTAAAACTCACAGCAGGTATTAACGAGATATTTACTCCATAGAATAAGTTTCTATTTCTTTTTGCATTGTTAAAATGTTCTGATTCAAAACTTGATATTCCAAGAGGTTTAAAGGATCTCAAGACTTCACAATTTAATGTTAATTCTAAATTCAAGAGATTACCCCATTGTAAGTGTTTTGCTTGTGTTATCTTTCCAGTGAAATTACCACCTACTAAATATTCCTTTACTATCTGAGCCTGGGAACAAGGAGTGAGAAGAAATAATAATGAAAAGAATAAATATCTCATAATTAGTCACTCGAGGATTATATATAAAATTACATATTATTTAGACCTTTGTTATTATTTAAGAAGGAGTATTTTAATTCTGAGTCCATCCCAAACCTTCATTAATTAGCTCAGAAAATTTATTTTCAGACAACTGGCAAATCGCAAATTAGTTACCTATCCGGATAAAATAAAATGCGAAACGCATGATATGCTATTGATTATTTCGCATTTATGTAATATATTTGCATATATTAATGTGTAACGCAATCATGTATTATGAATCCTTTTTCTATAAAAACCTATAGAGGGCCGGAGTATTTTTTCGACCGGGAAGAAGAGACAAAAAAACTGCTTGATGCTATCAACAGTGAACGAAACCTTACCCTGTTCTCTCATCGAAGGCTTGGTAAAACAATGCTTATTCAACATGTTTTCACACAATTGGATAAAAAGCAATACCAGCCTTTATATGTCGATTTATTTGCGACCAGAAACCTGATCCATT
>CAZRHW010000030.1:0-2296 GCA_964599785.1 uncultured Bacteroides sp.
AGAAAAAAAGCGCAGATTTCGCAGATACTTATATATATGATTATTTAAATCTGCGAAATCTGCGGTATAATCAGCGGAATCCCTGCACCATACCAGAGCTGCCGGAGGCTGCGGCATGTATTGAGCCTCCGGAGGAGGCGGTATGTCTGTAGATAAGGGAATCCCCGCACCATACCAAAGCTGCCGGAGGCTGCGGAATGTATTAAGCCTCCGGAGGAGGCGGTATGTCTGTAGATAAGGGAATCCCTGCACCATACCAGAGCTGCCGGAGGCTGCGGAATGTATTAAGCCTCCGGAGGAGGCGGTATGTCTGTAGATAAGGGAATCCCCCCGCACCATACCAGAGCTGCCGGAGGCTGCGGCATGTAAATCCGGGAATAATATGGTATTTAATCGTTAAATAAATATTTTGGATTATATTCTATCCCGTTATCATCAAGGAATTTTTTAAATTCCTCCTCAAAAGAAACATCTTTATGATGTATTTCCTGATTATGAATATATTCAATGATATTGCTAATTTCCCAATGACTATATGTAGATCCTCCATATCCGTGTTGCCATTCAAATCGGTTTCTTAGAAATCTTTTTTCATTTATAAATTTTGATGAATTTGTTTTGATATCATTAACCAATTTTGATAAATGTAAATCCCTGTTAATACTCAACAATATATGAATATGATCCCGGGTTCCATTGATCGCTAATAATTTATGTCCTTTATTCCGGATAATGCCGGTAATATATTTATTCAACTCTTCCTTAAATTTAGGCAGAATCAATTTTTGTCGTCTTTTCACAGAAAAGACAACCTGGATGTAGATTTTATAAAATGTGTCCATGATTAAATGATTTAAGGGTTTTTATTTATTAATGTTAAAAACCACAAAATATCGGTTATGATTTAGAAAAAAATTACATACCGCTCCCTCCGGGAGCTGTAATCAGGGGATTGATTTCATCGATGCTACAGACATGCCGCTCCCTCCGGGAGCTGTAATCAAGGGATTGATTTCATCGATGCTACAGACATACCGCTCCCTCCGGGAGTTATACAACAAATCAACAATTATTACTATTGTTGATAAATCATTGTATTTCAATAAAATGTTCTCTGTTCTTAATCGTTATTTTTACCAAAACAATTTTCTATGAGGCGCTGGATACCGGTTACCATTTTTTACACATTTACCATGGCATTTGTGGTACAGGCTCAGTCAGGTAATAAGATGACACGTGAAGAGTATATTCTTGCCTATAAAGACATTGCCATTGCAGAGATGAACAGGAGTGGAATTCCGGCCAGTATAACGCTGGCCCAGGGTATGATTGAATCTGATAATGGAAACAGCAGGCTGGCCGTAAAAGCAAACAATCATTTCGGAATAAAATGTCACGGGTGGAAAGGTAAAAAGATATATCATGATGACGATGAGAGAAATGAATGTTTCCGAAAATATAAAAATGCTGCAGAGTCTTATACCGACCACACCGATTTTCTGATGAACAGTCCCCGCTATAACTTCCTTTTCTATCTCGACCAGACTGATTATAAAGGATGGGCAAAGGGTTTGAAAAAGGTAGGCTATGCCACCAGTCCGGCTTATGCTGACGCACTGATCAGGGTTATCGAAGAGAATGGATTATATAAATATGACGACCCGGCCAGAAGGAGGAGAAGGACTGATGAAATCACTCAGGCAGATATTGAAGATTTTACGGTGGAAATTCCGCATCGCAGAATACTGACCCGCAACCGGATTAATTATATTATCGTCCAGGAGGGAGATACATATAAAGGATTATCTGAAGAGCTCGATATGATGCCTTTCGAGCTTGCCAAATATAATGAAATTGAGAGAAATTCAAAGCTGGTAACCGGCCAGGCATTGTACATTCAGCCTAAACGGAATAAAGCTTCTGTCGAATTCCGTTATCATACGGTAGAGGAAGGTGAGACAATGTATGAGATCTCACAGATGTATGGCATTAAACTGCATAAATTATACCAGAAGAACCTCATGAAGGAAGGGACTGAACCTGAACCCGGAGATGTGCTCTGGCTGCGAAAGAAGAAGGAAGTTGAAGCGGCAACAGTCCCGGAGAATCAGATAGAGGTGGAGTTTGAAGAGTAGTCTTCAAGTCTCACTTACTTAAAGACTTGAACAACGAGATCCCGACTTACGTCGGGATCAGTTCGACTAATGAATTTTGCTCACGGGTTCGCAAAATTCAAGTCTCACTGACTTGTGGACTAGCAGACAGGTAGACTCTTATTTTTCTTCTTCAATAACAG
>CAZRHW010000030.1:2306-10696 GCA_964599785.1 uncultured Bacteroides sp.
AGTCCAGTTTACGTATCCCCCGCAAGAATACCTCAACGCCCATTCTTTTTTTGCCTGCCTGCTGCAGATCTTTGATATGGATAAAGCCATCCTTGCAGGCCACTTTTAACAGATGTTTTTTGTCGGTGAGTAAAATTCCGGATTTGTAGTTATGTGCTGCATTTTCCTTTTCAGCAGAAAATATTTTGAGAAAAAGCTTATCGTTTGATTCTGAAGTCCATTCCGACCATGCGCCCGGGAAAGGGCTCAGCCCGCGGATAAAATTAAACACCCTGTTTACCGGACTGTCCCAGTTGATCATACAGTCTTCGCTTGTGATTTTTGGTGCTGGTCTAAGTTCCCTGTGATCCTGAATCAAAACACTTTGCTTTGTCTCAGAGATGTTTCCATCAATAATATTTTGTGCTGTTCTGACGACGAGGTCTGCACCGATTCTCATCAGTTTATCATGAAGTTCCCCGGCAGTTTCTGCAGGGCCAATGTTTACACTTTCCTGCAGCAGGATATTCCCGGTATCAATCTCATGCCGGATAAAGAAAGTTGTCAGGCCTGTTTCTTTTTCACCGTTGATAATAGCCCAGTTGATTGGGGCCGCTCCACGGTACTGGGGCAGCAACGATGCATGCAGGTTGATGGTGCCGCAGGGCGGAAGGGACCATACACTTTCGGGGAGCATCCTGAAAGCAACAACAACCTGAAGGTCCGGTTTCAGGCCTTCAAGTGCTTCCAAAAAGACGGGGTCTTTAAGTTTTTCAGGTTGCAGAAGATGCAATCCTTTGCGAAGGGCGTACTTTTTAACAGGTGAAGAGATTAATTTTTGTCCCCGCCCGGCCGGTTTGTCGGGGGCTGTAATTACACCGACAATATTGAAATTATTCATTAAAAGGGCATCAAGGCTTTTTACCGCGAATTCCGGAGTGCCCATGAAGATGATGCTAAAATTTTCTTTGTTCATACCCGTTGGCTGGAAGAAATGATGTTAAATTTTATTTCAAAGACTGTAAATTATTCCTTTGTTGTTAGTGCTGTGCTTCGTTTGTAATGATATCATTCAAACACGTTATCGGAACCGATGTCATCCTGAACTTGTTTCAGGACCTTCTTCGGTGTTACTTGTACGCTGTCATAGAAGGTCCTGAAACACGTTTGTTCAGGATGACATTGCGCTGAAATACGTTTGTTCAGGATCTTCTTATGTAATATTTGTAATTTGTCGTAGAAGGTCCTGAAACGAGTTCAGGATGACATTGCCCTGAAACACGTTTGTTCAGGATGACATTGCCCTGAAATACGTTTTTTCAGGTTGACTCATTCCTCCCCGGGATTTTTCTTATCATATCTTGCCAGGTCGAGAAAGTGACCCAGTCTGTCACGTTTTGTTTTCAGGTAAAATTCATTGAATTCGTTGGGTTCAATTTCAAGGGAGACATTTTCTACAATATGAAGTCCATAACCTTCAAGTCCGGCCCTTTTCACAGGGTTGTTGGTAATCAGCCGCATTTTACACAATCCCAGTTCACGAAGGATATTGGCACCGATGCCATAGTCTCGCTCATCTTCCCTGAAGCCTAGTTCGAGGTTTGCATCGACGGTATCACGGCCCTGTTCCTGGAGTTTATATGCTCTGATCTTATTATAGAGGCCTATACCCCTGCCTTCCTGATTCATATAGAGGATTACTCCTTTCCCTTCTTTTTCAACCATTTGCATGGCTTTATGAAGCTGCGGTCCGCAATCACAACGGTATGAACCGAATATGTCACCTGTCATACAGGA
The DNA here is from genome assembly GCA_964599785.1 of uncultured Bacteroides sp. GTDB lineage: Bacteria > Bacteroidota > Bacteroidia > Bacteroidales > SM23-62 > LJUQ01. The sequence continues at coordinate 4,083 of CAZRHW010000030.1, forward strand.
GGAGTGGACCCTGACAAGAACGGCCTCGTCTTTTTTCCACGACCCTTTGATCAGGGCAATATGTTCGACACCATTAGATTTTTGAATGAAGGGGATGAGTTTAAAAGTTCCGTATTTAGTCGGAAGTTTAACTTCTGTTCCTTTTATGACAACACTTTCAGACAGGAGCCTGTAAGCGATAAGGTCTTTGATTGTAATAATTTTCAGGTTAAAACGGCTGGCTATCTTCACAAGCTCCGTCAGTCGGGCCATTGTTCCATCCTCACTCATGATTTCGACAAGTGCACCGCCCGGCGTAATGTTTGCAAGCATGGTGAGATCGACGGCAGCTTCCGTATGTCCCGATCTGCGGAGAACACCTTTACTCCTTGCTTTCAGGGGGAATATATGTCCGGGGCGTGCCAGGTCTTCAGGCCTGGTTGAGGGTTCAACCAGTGCAAGGATGGTTTTGGATCTGTCTGCAGCAGAAATACCTGTGGTTACGCCATGTGCGATGAGATCGACAGATACCGTGAATGCTGTTCCGTGCATACTGGTATTTCTCCCTACCATCAGGTCAAGCTCCAGGTCCTCGCACCGTTCCTCGGTAAGTGCTGCGCAGATCAATCCCCTGCCATACCTGGCCATGAAATTGACTTTTTCGGGAGTAATAAGCTGAGCAGCAGTTATAAAATCCCCTTCGTTCTCCCGGTCCTCATCATCGACAACAATAATGATTTTGCCGTTTTTAATATCTTCAATTGCTTCATCAATGGTATTGAAAAGCATCGTTTCATCATTCTGTTCTTTGGGTTGGCTGCCAGATATCGGTTTCACTTCCTTTGATAAATTTTAAAAAGCCCGCCAGAAGGGCCAGGTTCATAGTGTAGAAATGAGTAATGAAGCGCAAAATTACAATATGTAATCCTATTTTCCTTAATAAATGATCAATAAATGGAATAACCAGCAGAATTGCCTGGGTATAAAGGGTTCCCATGTAGAAAGGATGAAAGCTGTACAGGAAAATATTTGAAATGATGACCAGGATAAGCAGGAAAGGGCATATCCAGCGCAAAACCTTATGGGATAAAAAACTGAAGGACAGTCCCGTAAAAGGTGGCCAGAGAAGCTTATAGAAATATACAAGGTTCTGAAAATTCCCTGCGGAGATCCGTATCCGTCTTCTGAACTCCTCCCTGATCCTGTTCGGTACATTTTCATATCCGACAGCCTCCAGGTCGAGGATACATTTATATTTCTTTTCCAGGACTTTCATGGTAATAAAAAAATCATCAACAGAATATCCTTCGGGTACAGGTGTGAATAATTCATTCCGCATGGCATAGCAGGCACCGTAAGCACCATTCATGGTGCCCCACACTTTCCCTTCCATATATTTCAGCCTGATCTCACGCGACATGAATGACCATTCCTGTACGGAAATACCGGATGTATCGATTCTTTTATTGACAATATTTGCTCCCACCAGGCCGATCGCTGTATTTTTAAAATGTCTGGTGAGATAAAAGATCAGATCGGGTGTGAACATAACCTGTGCATCTGTGAATATCAGGATCTCACCCTTTGCTTCTTTACGCAGGTTGTTGATTACCTGTCCCTTTCCCTTTCTTTCACTGAACTGGAAAAATCGCAGGGAGCTGTGCTCAACGGAGTACAGCTTCAGTATACTGTTTGTTTTATCTGTCGATCCGTCCGATCCTACAAGAAGCTCAAACTTGTCTTCAGGATAATTTGTACCGAAGATACTGCGAAGTTTCTCTACAATGACCTGTTCTTCGTTATATACTGAAAGGATGACCGAGACAAATGGCAGATTCTCATCGCGCGAAAGAAATATTTCATTATTCTTTTTATTGAGCGATAAAAGATGAAGTACGAGAGGGTATACAACATAGGATTGAAAGATCAGGAAGACAGATATCCAGAATATTATTTCCCAGGTCATTTCAGGTTCTCTTTATAGAAATGCACTATTTTTTTCGCAATCACTAAGTTATCAAAATTTTCTTTAATAAATAATCGTGCTTCAGTCCCGATTTTTTCCAGAAGATCCCTTTTGTATAATGCACCTATATTCCTGATGAATCCGGATGGTGTATCAGCGATTAAAATATTTTTTTCATGGATCACATCCAGTCCGCCGGCACCAATAGAAGTGGTGATGACCGTTTTTCCAAGCCACATTGCTTCAAGTATTTTAATCCGTATCCCGCTACCGGAAAAAAGTGGGACGATCATGACGGGGTGGGAATTGATAAACTTACCAGCATCTTCAACCTCTCCTTCCATGATGACCCCCGGGTAACGTGTATGATCAAGGGGAAAATGATCGGGATTACGGCCGGCTACATGGATTTCCAGGCCGGAGTAAATGGTGGTCAGCTGTTTCCACACATGTGTCAGGAACCAGCATAAACCTTCTTTGTTTGGTCCCCAGTCAAGCGCACCGATAAAGGAAAGGCTGAAGGCCGAAGCAGGAGCAGGATCGGGATATGCAGTGAGATCAATACCGGCCGGGCATACCAGGGAAGGCTTTTTAAGGCCCAGGTGCAGGAATATTTTGTGATCCCTGCCGGAGATTGGCATGACCATATCGACAAGATGAATGAGGGAGCTTTCAAGCTTTTTAATTCTTCCGGACAGCTGAGAAAAGTAAAAACGCCTGAAGGGATTTTTAGTATGACCGGCTCTTCTGCTCCATATCTCGTATTCAATATTGTGAGCCCGGAAAGATATCTTTGCTCCGCTGGTCTGTCTGATCAATGGCAGGCAATAATCAAGGTAAGGCCCTTCAAGCTGTATGATATCAAATTGATTATTTTCAACAAGTTCTTTCAGTTTTATCCTGAACAGGCCGGACCTGAAACGCACCGAATGATAGGGTCTTTGCGAGAAAAAAAAATTCCACAAAAGTGCCGGCCATTTGATCCCTGTATCTGCATCCACAGTATGAAATTCAATTTTTTCCTGAAGTTCCCGGGGAATCTGATCAGATGGGAAATAATGTTTGGCCGTATTCATGGCCAGCAGTGTGACATGACAGCCCTGATCTGCCAGGCCGACAGCCATGTTAAGTGTGGCAATAGCACCGCCGTCTTTCGGAGGATATGGCAGTTTGGTTGTCAGGATAAGAATATTCATCAGGAATGTCTGAGCTTGATGAATGAAAACTTCAAATAACGCCTGATCTTTCGCAACATGTTCGAATAGGTCTCTTTACTCATGATGGCTGAATCTGTGGCGGCTTTGTAAGTGAGATAGACGCCTATCGGGAAAAGGACGATGGTGGAAATCCACATGCCATAAAAGGGGGGAACAATACTTTCACGGACAAATTTTTCACCCGACAGGGAGAGAACATAATAAACAAGGAAAAACAGGACAGAAATAACCGTTGGCATACCCAGCCCTCCTTTCCTGATGATAGCTCCCAGGGGTGCACCGATAAAGAAAAAAATAAAGCAGGCAAAAGACAGGGTAAATTTCCTTTGTGTTTCGATCTGATATCTTCTTAACCTTCTAATTTTGCTGTCGAGGTTCATGTTACTTGTTGAAACATAATTCAGGTTCGACCGGGCATGATTCATAGCCTGATTGATTACCGACATCCGGCTGGTATTTGACAGGTTGTTAACCATACTGTCAAGATTCATTTTATATATCCTTTTTCCATGGGCATTTACCGTATCCCCTGGCGGAGACGGATTACCCCGGCGGTAATAATAATAGGAGGTCTTGTCAAGTGCTTCTCCAAGGCCGTGTGTTATATCATGAATATCATTGAGGATGGAGTCTTCAAAATAATTTAGTTGTGCCAGGCTTAACATGTTGAAGTTCCCCTTAAACAGTGACTCATCAGACCGGTCGAGCCCGAACCCGGTCATCTCAATTGTCATGACCTGTTCATGGAATTTGTCCCTTCGCATCGGATAACTGTAATCCCTCCGGTTACGCCTTTCAGGCTGGAGTTCAGCATATGTATGTCCTTCATATAATGTCATGACCAGGTAACGCTCATCGGCTGTCATTTTCATTGTCCCCGAATCGGCATAGGTAACCGTTGTGTTTCCCTGCCGTTCTGTATGATCATAGATCCTGATATTATGCAACATTCCGTTTTTACTGCTCTTATTGCCAATCCTGATACTATATCCTTCTATACCGTTATAAAATACCCCTTCCATAATCTGAAATTCAGGCTTTTGCCTTTGTATATCCCATAAGAGTGATCTCATTTTCAGGTTCGCAACAGGAAGGATATAATTTGAAAAGAAAAATGCTCCGATGCTGATCAGGAGGGTTAATATAATCAGGGGCATCATGATCCGCAGGAGGGAAATACCGGACGATTTCAGTGCAGTAAGCTCATTGAATTCCCCCAGGTTGCCAAATGTCATCAGTGCTGCCATCAGCAGGGCAAGGGGAAGGGCCATGGGAACCATGCTGGTGCTGAGATACAACATGAATTCCGATATCACACTGAATTCAAGTCCTTTACCGATAAGATCGTTGATGTATCGGAAGAGAAACTGCATGACAAGAATAAATATGACAAGGAGGAAAGTGAGGACAAAAGGCCCCAAAAAGGACCTCAGAACCAACAGATGGAGCCGTTTTAAGATGGGGATATACATACGTTATTAATGAACGGATACAAAGGTAAGATATTATTCTGTGAATACGGAGGAGGATTTTAAATACCAATAGCATGTTTTAATTCAGCAATCTGGGTGTCCCACAGATCAATTGAATCGTTTTTTTCGTCCTCTTCGGCAAAATCGGTGATCGTTAATGATACATCACCGGTAAGCTCATCCTGTGTTATTTTGAACTCGAAAAATGCTTTATGGTCAGCATCGTCAAGCCAGCGGAAACGGATATATTTATTATCCTTTTTCATGATGACTTCCGCCTGCTGTTCCGTTTTATCCCAGAAAAAAGTAAATATATTCCTGTCAAGATTGACATCATCGGCAAACCATTCCGAGAGTCCGCCCGGGGTGCTTAGCCTGGTGAACAGGATGTCAGGAGAGGTGTTGATCGTATATTCAAGCTCGAATTTATGCTTCATCCGGGTGTGACTTAGGCTGTATTTCTCTTATTGCAATATAACAAAAATTGTTAAATGACAAAAACCCGGGAAAGAAACGGCGCTGTCCTGATATAAACATCAGCCTGTTAATATGTTAAAAATATTAAACGGCGATCGCTATCATGAAATATTAACTTTGTATTGGTTTGAGATTCTATAATAAGGAGAAATAGAAATCAAAGGACTTTTTAAACAACCCCGCAGGGGATGGGGTGAAGTTATGCATTACATTATGCAGGATCATATCATAAGCAAAAGTTCAGTTTATTGTTTAGGAATGCTTGCCCTATGGAATGTAAAGCATTTTCAGAGTTAATATTCCACATGGCGAGCCTTCCCGGCGCCTTTGTATAAAAAGGTAATTATGAATTAATCTTCATTCTTTACATTCTATAGTTTTATTGAGCAAAATGTGAAACTTTGAATAAATATTATATAGTTTGAAACGATCAATCTTCATCTTAGTCCTCATTTCTTTATTGTCCGGGCAGGCAGGGGCCCAGGATAAAACTGAATTTCGCAAAACTTTCCTGGATGCTGAATATTTTTTTATGAGTGAAGAATATGATAAAGCATTGTCCCTGTATTCAGAACTCCTGAAGATTGATCCTTCCAACAGTAATATTTCATTTTTGACGGGCGCCTGTTACCTGAGCATTTATGGACAGAAAATGAAGGCCATTCCTTATCTTGAAGATGCCGTATCAAATGTTTCACCCTCCTACAGGGAAGGATCCTATAAGGAAAGGAATGCCCCAAGGGAGTCATTGTTCGCACTGGCGAGAGCATATCATATCGATAACCAGTTCGACAAAGCTATCGGGTATTACGAAAATTACCGTAATGCCATGATCAAAAAGAATTTTGCAGATATTGAATATGTGAATCAACAAATCAAATCCTGCGAGCTGGCAAAATTCATGATAAATCATCCTGTGGAAGTCACATACCGGGATCTGGGCAAGGATATTAACAGGTATCCTGCGAATTATAATCCTGTTGTTTCCGGGAATGACTCGGTTATTGTTTATCTGGCCGATCAACCTTCCGGTCCTGCTATCCTGATGTCTGAAAGAAGGGGGGCGGGCTGGTCTGAACCCAGGATGATAAACAGGGAGCTGGGCACGGATGGAAACTGCAAACCCACATCACTGTCATATAACGGCAAAGAGCTTTACCTTGCCATATCCGATTATTTTGAGGCGGATATTTATGTGAGCAGGTTTAAAAACGGGCGATGGACTGAGATAGAGAAGCTGAATGATCTTATCAATACCGACTATTTTGAGTCTCACGCCTGTATTTCGGCTGACGGGCGCAAACTTTATTTTACCAGTGACAGGCCGAAGGGGCAGGGTGGGCTTGATATCTGGGTCTCTGAACGGTCTGCAGGAGATGACTGGCAGGAGCCAAAGAACCTCGGGGCTAAGATAAATTCATTTTATAATGAGGAGACACCATTTATAACCCCTGATGGACAAAAATTATACTTCTCCTCGCAGGGCCATGCAACGATGGGGGG
>CAZRHW010000031.1:0-2615 GCA_964599785.1 uncultured Bacteroides sp.
GGGAGAGTCATGCAAAACATCATCCTTTTAAATAATCTAATCGTATTTTATTTATTACAAATATATCACCCCCTGGTTCCCCCTCTCTGCCTTTGTAGAGAGGGGGTTAGGGGAAGAGTCATGCAAAACATCATCCCTTTAAATAATCTAATCGTATTTTATTTATTACCAATATATCACCCCACTGGTTCCCCCTCTCTGTCCCGATCTATCAGGATAGAAAGGTGGAACCAGTAGAGCGTGAGTCCGCATAACTCTTTACGGTTTGGTTAATAAATATTAAATGACACCATTTATTCGTCTGTCATATTTTTTTAAATTTCGCCTTGATTACGAACACTCAAGTCACCATGAAAAGACCAAAACAAATTTCATTTATAATAGTAACGTTTTACTGGTTCATTTTCTTTTCCATTTCCTGTGTGCCAATAGCACAATTCCATGAACTGGAGGATAAAAATAAAAATATCAGTGACGATCGTGAAAAGTTTCTTGAGCAAAGTGAAATGCTTTCTGTTGATAATGCCGAGATGAAGTCAAAAATAAAATTTTTGGAAGATGAGCTTATTGCATTGGAGACAAAGACTGAAGAAACAAAAAAATCTTATGATCAACTTTCCGGTGATTTTGCTGACCTCAACAGACGCTATGAGGATCTTCAACAGACTCAGGAAGCTATTATGACAGGTCATACCAGAGAAACAAGGCGCCTGCTCACTGAACTGCAAAACACGCAGGAAGATCTTCAGTTAAAAGAAGACAGGCTGAAAGAACTTGAGCAAAATATAAGTGACAGGATGCATGAGCTTGAAAAACTACGCTCGGAGGTGGATGAAAGAAACCAGCGGCTCATTGAAATGGAAAGGATCATGTATGCTAAAGATTCACTGATGAAAGCATTAAAGAATACCATTGCAGATGCGCTGTATGGTTTTCAGCAGGATGGACTTTCAGTTTCAATAAAAAATGGTAAAGTGTATGTTTCGATGGAAGAGAAACTACTTTTCAAAACAGGCAGCATCGAAGTAGACCCAAGAGGTGCAAGTGCACTTAAAAAACTCGTACCGATCCTTGAAGATAATCCGGATATTTTTATAACCATTGAAGGCCATACTGATGATGTACCGGTAAGAAGCAATCCTTCATATCATGATAACTGGGATCTGAGTGTGAAGCGTGCAACTTCGATAGTAAGGATTCTGTTGGAAAATTCCTCAATTGCTCCCGATCGCCTGATAGCATCCGGAAGAGGAGAATATCTGCCGCTTGATACCGGAAAGACTCCTGAGGCAAGGCAAAAAAACAGGCGGACAGAGATTATCCTGACACCAGATCTGGATGAACTGTACCGGTTACTTGAAACGGATTAGTAAGTTTAAAAATAATTTACGAAGTCACCCGCCTTCCAGGTGGGGATGTCACAATCATATTTAACCGCAAACCTGACTGCCGGCAGTCAGATTTGCGTACTTTGCGGTTAAGTATTTCAATAAGCAGACCCAGATGAAATAAATTTCCCTTTCAGGGAGAATTATTCATTTCCCAATATGAATTATTATTTTATTTTTTTTAAAAAATTAACTTGTAAAAAAATCCTGACATTTTTACTGTCAGAAATTTCTTATATACTTTCAAATATATTCAAGAAGCCTATTCTCTGGGGTTTTCCGTATACCGTTACAATCGAACCGACAATCCTGTGTAACCTGAAATGCCCCGAATGTCAAACAGGTGCTGGCATGACTATTCGCCGGAACAAATCAATTGATACTGATTTGTACAGGAAAATAGTAGACGAAATTAAATTCACTACCCTTTATATGATCTTATATTTCCAGGGAGAACCTTTGATGCATGAAGAGATCTTTGACATGATCGGATATGCCTCGGGCAATAATATTTTTACAGCTACATCAACAAATGGACAGAACATTACACCGAAAAATGCAGAAATGATCATAAATTCAGGACTGGACCGGCTTATTATTTCTATAGATGGCACAGACCAGGCGACCTATGAAAAATACAGGCGGGGGGGCAGTATAAATAAAATATTGGATGGAACAAGGCTGTTATCAGATCTCAAAAAAAAATCAACATCTGTTAAACCGGAAATTATTTTTCAGTTTCTGGTTTTTAAACATAATGTAGGACAGATAGAAGAAATAAAAAAGCTAGGTAAAATGACTGGAGCCAATAAGGTATGGATTAAATCAGCACAGATCATCAATCCGGATGAAGGTTCTGACCTCATACCAGATAATCCGGAATATGCCAGATATGAAAAAAATGATAACGGTACACTGAATCTGAAAGGACATTTAAAGAACCATTGTGGCAGACTCTGGAGAACAACGGTTATTACCACAGACGGATTTGTTATTCCATGTTGTTTCGATAAAAATACAGCATATGTAATGGGGGACCTGAATGAAAAAAATCTTAATGAAATTTGGAATAATCATGATTATAAAGACTTTAGAAAGAGGGTGTTAAAAAACAGAAGAGGGATTAATATTTGTAATAATTGTACGGAAGGGGTAAGGGTTTATTTATAAGAAATGACTAAAATTTGAAATTCAAAATGACTAAAATAAGCAGGAATGACTAAAATT
>CAZRHW010000031.1:2715-10425 GCA_964599785.1 uncultured Bacteroides sp.
AATGACTAAAATTGAAGTGTGGGTAAAGGGTTTGGGAGAGATTTTAAACAATTTCAAATTTTAGCTCATTTTAGTTCATTCCAAATTTTAGTTCATTTTAGCTCATTTCAAATTCTTGTCATTTCTTCAAACGGTCATAATATCTTTTTCCTTGGCTTCAAGTATTTTGTCGATCTGCTCTATAAAATCATCTGTTAATTTTTGTACTTCATCCTGTGCTATTTTTTCCGCATCTTCTGCAAGTCCTTCTTTTCTCATTTTTCTAAGTTCTTCATTGGCATCCCGGCGTGCACTTCTGATGCCAACCCTGGTATTTTCACCTTCATTTTTAACCTGTTTAACCAGGTCTCTTCTGCGTTCTTCAGTAAGGGGAGGGACATTAATACGGATGATTTCACCATTATTAATTGGATTCAGACCGATGTTTGCCTGCATAATAGCTTTTTCAATAGTTTCGATCATTGATCTGTCCCATGGTTGAACAGCCAGCGTTCTGGGATCGGGTGTTCCGATATTCGATGCCTGACTGAGTGGGGTTTGAACACCATAGTAGTTAATCATAATCCCATCAAGCATATGTGGATTTGCTTTACCGGCACGGATTTTAATAAGTTCATTCTGGAGGTGGGAGATGGTTTTTTCCATTTTACTCCTCGTATCTTCGAGTACTAATTCGACTAATTCATCCATAATAATATTATTTATTAACGTGCCTTATGGCAATGTCGACGAAGTTGATAATCAGGAATTTATTGAGCCGTGCTGCCGCAAGGCTTTATAAGACAATTTATTATATAATTACTTCGCAAAGTCAATAGCAAAACACATTATTTATTATTATCTCCGGAGAGTAAAGATATTTAATTTTTGACTATTGTACCAATTTTGGACCCGGTGATAATCTTTTTCAGATTCCCTTCGACGTTCATATTAAATACAAGGATGGGCAGGTTGTTTTCCATGCACAGCGTAAATGCTGTCAGATCCATGACCTGAAGCTGCCTGGAAAGGACTTCATTAAAAGTAATTTCGTCAAATCTTGATGCATCCACATATTTTTCAGGGTCTGCAGAATAGACTCCATCGACCCTTGTCCCTTTAAGCAATACTTCAGCTTTTATTTGAACGGCCCTCAGTGATGCTGCTGTATCGGTTGTAAAATATGGATTTCCGGTTCCAAAAGTGAATATTGCCACCTCGCCATTCTGAAGAGCAGTAAGAGCTTCGGATTCGGTAAAATGAATGCCTACTGGTGTCATGGATATTGCTGTAAATAAGCGTGCGTTTGTACCGTGATACTCCAGTGCAGACTGGATGGCCAACCCATTGATAACAGTTGCCAGCATTCCCATATAATCACCCTTTATCCTGTCAAATCCTATTTTCGTGCCCGACACGCCCCTGAAAATATTACCACCACCGATCACAATACCGACTTCCACTCCAATTTTATTTATCTCTGAGATTTGTCTGGTATATTCTGACAGTTTTTCTTCATCAATCCCATACCCCTTTTTTCCCATCAGGGCTTCGCCACTGAGTTTTAAGAGTATTCTTCTGTATTTAATCATGTAATAAAGATTTTATAAGGTAAAATTAACAAGATATAAAAGGCTTCCCGCAGATTTACGCAGATTTTTACACAGATTTGCAGAATTTGTCACTGACCTTACACACGTTTGTCTGATTCAGGGGTGTGTCACAACATCAAAAAAAGGCTTCACGCAAAGTTATCGCAAAGATCGCAAAGTGTTGATTAACAGATATCTGAAATGAGGTAATAAATAGAAAACCGCATAGACATTTAAGAATGCGCCATGCGGTTTAATTATTTTTTCAAACTGAAAAGATCAGTCAGTAAGCCCATATCTTACAAAACCCGTAACAATCAGATCTTTATCGGCTTCCTGAATATATTGTTGAACCGTTTTCTTATTATCTTTAATAAATTGCTGATTGACCAGTGTTCGTTCTCTGAAGAATTTATTCAATTTACCCATTGCTATCTTCTCAAGAATTTCTTCTGGTTTTCCTTCCTGCCGTGCCTGATCTTTACCAATCTCGAGCTCCTTATCAATAATACTTTTAGGGATTTGATCCTGATTGACAGCGACAGGATCCATAGCAGCAACCTGCATGGCAATATCTTTACCAACTTGTGGATCACCGACAGATTTATTTAATCCTATCAGACTGGCAAGTTTATTTCCGGGATGAACATAAGCTGTTACCTGTGCGGCTGTAATTTTCTGGTAAAAGGAAAGATCAATTTTTTCACCAATGATTCCTATTTGTTCTACAATTGCATCCTTAACAGTCTTGCCTGATAATTGAAGGTTTTTAAGAATTTCAAGATCTTGAGGTTGTTTTTCAAGTGCGAGATCCAGGATGGATTCTGCAAAGCGTTGAAAATCCTGATTTATTGCGACAAAATCTGTTTCACAATTCAGAACGATCATAACACCGGATTTCAGATCACCGGTAACTCTGGCAAGCACAACACCCTGGTTGGCTTCACGATCGGCCCGTTTACTGGCAACAAGCTTACCTTTTTTCCTGATGATTTCCACCGCTTTCTCAAAATCTCCCCCGGCTTCCTGTAGTGCATGCTTACAGTCCATCATACCAGCTCCGGTGGATTTTCTCAGTTTAACTACATCTGCAGATGTGATTTCAGCCATTTTGAAGAAATTTATATGGTTAAATTTAGACTTCGTCAGTTTTTTTTGAAACGGATTTCCTCGCTGTTGTTTTCTTAATTTCAATGATTTCCTCGACCAATTTTTCAGATGATTCTTCGAAATCTTCTTCCGGAATTTCTTCATCACTCTCTTTTTCCCCAAATTCTTCCTCTTCTGCTACCTCTTCAGGTTCTTCCTCAGGCTTATCCTTGAATTCTCCTTTTTTATCTTTTAAGATTACCTCTTTTTCTTTTTCAAGCTTGCGTTCATTTAACCCTTCCTCAATGGCTGCAGATACGATGTTAATGATCAGGGATATTGATTTGGAAGCATCATCGTTGGCAGGTATGGGAAAATCAACAATGTTGGGATCAGAATTTGTATCGACCATGGCAAAAACAGGAATACTCAAACGGGTTGCTTCTCTTACAGCAATATATTCTTTTCCGACATCAACAATAAAAAGTGCTGCAGGCAGGCGTGTCAGATCGGCAATACTGCCCAGGTTTTTTTCAAGCTTTGCACGTTGTCTTGTAATCTGAAGCCGCTCCCTTTTTGAAAGTGTAGTAAAAGTTCCATCAGTTGCCATTTTATCAATTGAAGCCATTTTCTTCACGGCCTTCCGGATTGTAGGGAAATTAGTCAGCATTCCGCCTGGCCACCGTTCGGTGACATAAGGCATATTAATTTGCTGCACCCTTTCGGAAACAATATCTTTAGCCTGCTTTTTGGTTGCGACGAAAAGGATCTTCCGCCCCGATTTGGCTATCTGTTTCATCGCAGCAGCAGCTTCATCAAGTTTGATAATGGTTTTTTGCAGGTCAATGATGTGAATCCCGTTTCGTTCCATGAATATATATGGAGCCATACTGGGATTCCATTTCCGCTTTAGATGTCCGAAATGAACACCTGCATTCAAAAGTTCTTCAAAAGTTGTTCTTGGCATTGATTATAATTTATTTGTTTACATTCTGATTTGTCAACCGAAGAGTAGTCCGTTCCGCGGAGTCTTTTCAGTTTAGATACTAAACAAACGATCCTGTTAACGTTTACTGAACTGGAACCTTTTTCTTGCTTTTGGACGACCTGGTTTTTTCCGCTCAACTTCGCGGGGATCCCTGGTCAGTAATCCGTTAGATTTTAAGAAAGGTTTTTTTTCAGGATCTATTTTAATGAGCGCTCTTGATATGGCCAACCGTAAAGCTTCAGCCTGTCCTGTCATACCTCCGCCATCAAGGTTGGCTTTGATATCATATTTGCCGGTTGCTTCAGTAAGGGTAAGTGGTTGCTCAACAACATACCTGAGTTGATGTGTTGTAAAATACTCCTTGTAATCTCTGTTATTAACGATAATCTGCCCTTTGCCCTCATTGATATAAATCCTGGCAACGGCGGCTTTTCTTCTCCCTGTAGTATTTACTCCCTCCATACCTTTATTTAATTGAGTTTAAGGTGATTTCTTTTGGTTTCTGAGCTTCATGAGGATGTTCTGATCCCAGGTATACATACAGATTCCTGAACAATTGTCTGCCAAGTCTGTTCCTGGGTAGCATCCCTTTAACCGCATGTTCAACCAGAGATTTTGGTTTGGTCTCAAGCAACATGGCAGGGGTTTTAACCTGTTGCCCTCCAGGATAACCGGTGTGGCTGAAATATTGCCTGTTGGTCAGTTTCTTACCGGATAATCTGACTTTCTCCGCGTTAATGATGATGACATTATCTCCGCAGTCAACATGAGGGGTAAAATTACTTTTGTGTTTTCCCCGTATAAACTTTGCAGCTGCTGAAGCAAGCCTGCCCAGAATTTGATCTTTTGCATCGATCAGCAACCATTCCTTCTGAACAGTAGTCTTATTAGCTGAAATGGTTTTAAAACTTAGCGTATCCACTTTGTACTATTTGTTTCCAGTTATATTAACCAATCCCTGAATTTGTGGTTCGCAAAAATACAATTATTTTTATTAAATCAATAACAAACAGGACAATTTATTGGTGTGGTTACTAAACATATAATTATTAATGCATTGTGAGGGAAAAACGAAGATATTAGGAACTAACATGTTGTGTGAGTGATGGGATAAAGTAATTGAAATAGAGATTGTATTTGCGGGGGGGTATCACAACCTTATGTAAATATTTAATCTCAATATCTTTGGTTAAATCATACAATGCATTAATTACTATATTTTTGTCGGGATATACTTTATCATATCTCTGCAAATACGATCTTTTATATTTTTCTTGTCACAAAATCTATTGATGATCAGTAAAACTACCTTGATATCTGACATTTTATTACCTGAAGGGAAACTCCCTCACAGGGGTATCTATTTACTGGGTCTGACAACGCTGGCAGCAGGATTACCATTATCGGAAACCGTTACCAGCATCGGGGAAGGTATATTGCTTGTGAATTGGATCGTGGAAGGAAAATTCAAAGAAAAATGGGAAATACTGAAACAAAGAAAAAGCCTCTGGTTAATTGCTTCAGTATATTTAGTCCATATTCTTGGGTTAATCATAACTTCAGATTTCAGTTACGCCTTTCACGATTTAAGGATAAAATTGCCATATCTTATCCTTCCGTTGATCATTGGGACAGCACCACCGATTGAACGGATCCATCTGAAATGGATCATCATATTATTTTCTTTTTTTGTTATGGTAAGCACCCTGGTCAGTGCATCAATCCTGGTTGGATTGATTCCCTATGACTTCCATAATGTTCACGAAATATCGCTGTTCATTAGTCATATTCGTCTTTCCCTCCTGATTGATGTAGCTATTTTTTGCCTGATGTATTTTATTATTTCAGTCGAATTCAGATTGAAGCGGTGGGAGTATGGGAGTTATTTTCTGGTTTTGGTATGGCTGGTCTTTTTTTTATTTATACTTCAATCTCTGACAGGGATAATTGTATTCCTGATAACCGGGTTTATTTTGTTCTGGATCCATTTGCCTAAAATAAACCATTTAGTTTTAAAATGGTTTTTGGCTGTAATGATGATCACAGTGGTTTTGATTGGTGCAGCTTATATAACAAATTCCATTACACGGTTTTATACATTTGTAGAACCTGACAGGGATCATCTTGATCTGTATACTGATAATGGAAATCCATACATTCATGATTTAAATAATTCGGAAATTGAAAATGGAAATTATGTTTGGTTATATATATGTGAGGAAGAATTGAGAAGAGAGTGGAACAAAATCAGCAGCCTGGATTATTATGGAAAAGATGAAATGGGACATGAAATCAGGTTTACAATTATCAGATATCTGACTTCGAAAGGATTGAGAAAAGATTCTGTGGGGATAACAAAGCTGATTGCTAAAGACATTCATTTAATCGAAGAAGGCAAAGCCAATTTTATTTATGGCAGGAAAACATCTCTGTATTCCAAACTTTATGAGGTGATCTGGCAAATCGACCGATTTAGAAAAGGAGGAAATCCTTCCGGTCATTCAGTGACACAAAGGATACTTTATCTTCAGGCTGGCATCGGTATAATTAAAGAACATTTCTGGTTTGGTGTTGGAACCGGTGATGTGGCCGGAGCCTTCAGGGATTATTATTCAGATACTAAAAGTATGCTCAATCAGAAATGGAGATTAAGGGCTCATAATCAATATATTACATTCTTTCTAACATTCGGTATTTTTGGCTTTTTATGGATCATGTTCTCATTGATTTATCCTGTTTTCCTGGAGAAAAAATGGACGGATTATTTCTTTGTCATTTTTTTTATCATAGGTTTCTTATCAATGATGAATGAGGATACACTTGAAACACACATCGGTAATTCTTTCTTTTCATTTTTTTACGCACTTTTTTTACTTGGTGTGAGGAATCAGGTCAATGGAGATAGAAATAACTCTGAATAGAGAGAATGCTCGGGAATGTATCACAACTAAATTTCAACCATTTGAATTGATTGATTTTTATTTCTCGCAGATTAACGCGGATTCCTGCCTGCCGGTAGGCAGGTAAACGCTGATTTATGCAGAAATAATAAACTGTAAATTAGAGATCTGCGAAAATCTGCGAGAAGCCTTTAAAAACTTTTTAATCGATGTCAATACCTTATTATACTTGTGACACACTCCGGCACTTGCAACCTTACAACCACATTCATTAATAAAACTCAAGAATGAAGGCATTACATAAACTGGATTATTCCTTCTACCGACGTGATGTTCTTGAGGTCGCTCCCGATCTGATAGGAAAAATACTGGTGAGGAAGTTTGATAAGGGAGATCTTTTTCGCAGCAGGATAACAGAAGTTGAAGCTTACCGGGGAGAAGAAGATCTTGCATGTCATGCAAGCAAAGGAAGGACGTCAAGAACTGAGATCATGTATCATAACGGAGGCGTGATCTATGTATACCTGATTTATGGAATGTACTGGATGTTGAATTTTGTGACGGGATTTGAAAATATTCCACAGGCTGTGCTTATAAGAAACCTTGAAGATATTTCCGGACCAGGCAGGATAACGAAGCAATTAAAAATTAACGGATCATTCTATGGAATAAATCTCGTTGATTCGGATATCATATGGTTGGAAGATCAGAATAGAATAACTGGATTTACCACAGCTACACGTATCGGTGTTAATTATGCGGGAGAGGTATGGAAGAAAAAACAGTGGAGATTTATTATGGTATGACTTTAATCAATTTATACTTTCAGCTCACCCTCTGTCCGAGGTTCTTATATCTAAGGGGTTTATCACAACCTTCGAAAATGGATTTTGTTGAGTTCTTGGAGTAATTATAGAGCAGAGTATTACGGACTCACCCCCCTGTCCCTCCTCTCTCGCGAGATAGGGGAGACCAGTGGAGTGATATATTTGTGGTAAATGAAATACGATTAAATTAATTAAAAGGATAATGTTTTGCATGACTCTCCCCCTAACCCCCTCTCTACAACGGCAGAGAGGGGGAATACAAGGGGGTACTACTAGTAGATTTTAGTAAATACCTGTGATTGTATATTAAGAAATAAATATTTTCCATTAAACAT
>CAZRHW010000032.1:0-6047 GCA_964599785.1 uncultured Bacteroides sp.
TAGTCTGTTCATAAATTTGAAATAGCCTGGATTTTAAAATGGGAATTATCGCTTATTGTAAATTTATGAATAACCCATCACAAAAATAAAATTAGCTCAGTGATTTTCAACAATAATCATAAAGCCAGAACAACTATAATACACTCCAATTTCCCTATAATGTTACCTGATTATGTCCTACCAGGCAAAGATTCTCAAAATTATTTATGAATTTTCATAACCTCCAGTCAATAAAAAACGACATACTTATATTAAAATCTCAAGGAGGCAGTAAAAATTGGTTGCGGCCCAAATGGTTTTCCATTAACCATATATCCCTTTTCCTGAATGATATTATTCAAAAAAATATTCTGAGGCATAAATGTGATATTAAATGTGTTTCTCTTATTTAAACTTAAAAATTCCTCGGAGATATTCTTCTTTCGGAAATGTTCAACAGTTAGAGCATAAGCTCCAAGACCCGTGGCATAAGGTATCAGGTAATATGGTGTTATTCTGTCAGATTCAGTAAGTAACGCTATTCCTAATCCTAAAACAGCGCCACCGCCAGCGGCATATGCAGTCCACATTCCCTGTCGTGGTGTCAGCTTTGTATTTCTTAACCAAAAGTGGCCAGCCAGGGTACCGGCAAGGGCCCCGGCTGAAGGAATCAACCAGTGAGGATCGTGTATATGTTCCATATCATCCACGAGATCTGCAAAAATTCCAAATCCCAATCCGAGATTTAATAAAGTAAGGGTCTGTGTCGCTCTCATTTCACCTCTGGTATATTCGTTCCAGTTATTTACTTTGTCAGCAAGCAGATATCCCCCAGCTCCAAAAAGCAATACAGAGGCACCATATAACCTCGGCTCATCAGAGAAAGTAGCCATAATGGATAATCCGGTTAATGGCATCACCCATCCATAGTGCCGGTAAAGTTCCACCCGGCCTTCAGTCCAGTCATTATTCTGAGCCAGGGAATTGCCAAGAATTCCTAAGCCGACGCTTGATAAAGCTCCTAATCCAACCGTAAATTTGTAATAGTTACTGTTATCACCCCCGAAAGCTTTCTCACCACCGATAAGGGTTGCCAGTGCCATTCCATGTGCCCATCCTATATTTTTACCATGCCCGCTCAGAACCAGTGCATCGTAGTCTATACTTCTATCCCGGTTTGTTAATAGAGGCACTAATATTGCCGTACCGGCAGTGATTACAGGAATTCCTGCAACAGCAGCTCCATCGATTTCAGCAATGACATCAATAGCTACACCATAGAACAAACCGTTCCATCCTGAATTAATGATATATTTTCTGAAGAGGATTTCATCCTGGGCAGTGGTCTCCTGAGCCGTCAGAAAGAAAGTAATCAGCAGAATGGATAAAAGACTATTTCTAATATTCATTTTCTTCAGAATTAAAAATTATGAAATAGTTATCGGTACTGATTTACAAGCCCTAACAGTTTAGTGTAATGTAAGGTTTCAGGTTCTTTTATTGTGAACCCGGTCTGAATAATAAGGAATTTTATCCTCATTTATTACATAAAATTAAGCTAATTAAAATTTAAAATCAAATAGTAAAGAAGGCTAAGGCTAACAAAGAATAGAATTCAGATTGCAGATTAACGATTTAAGATTTTTGAAGTAATAAAAACTTCCTAAATCTTAAATCGTTAATCATTAATCTTAAATCAATTGAGATATAGGTTTTGAGAGGATACAAGGTACAAAGCACAAGGTACAAGCTACAAGATAAAGACCCCCGGAGGGGGTCAAACTTTGAATAGCCCGGTACGAAGTGCATACACTAAATCCAAACTTAAGCCTATCCATCGTCCGATTATACCTTTAGGTAGGAGCATGCAGAAATTGTTTGTACGGATTTTATAAATCCGTCATCGAAATCGTCAACCGAACAAAAAAGCCCTTACAGATCATTGATCCTTAAAGGCTTATGTGATGTAATGTGGGACGTACTGGGATCGAACCAGTGACCTCATGCGTGTGAAGAATGCGCTCTGAACCTGCTGAGCTAACGCCCCCTGCACTGTAAAAATATAAAAGATATTTTTCAAAAGGAGCTTCCTGATGAATATTCCTGTTATTACAAACAGTACATTTGCAGAAACAATATATTTGATAATAATTACATTTTAAAAATTCAACAGGCATGAAAAATATTGTGAATAGAATCTTAAAATGGATAGCCTTCTTCAGGAAGAATACCTTTCTGAAAATTACCTTTATTTTAACCGGAATTGCAACAACAATCTGGTTCCTTATACGTGTTATCCCGAAGCCTCAGAGAGCGGCATATCCCTGCATGCGGGTGGCGGCACCGGTTATGTCAGGATTTATTATTTGGCTCCTGTCACTCGCCGGATCGATTGCAGCTTTTAAAAAAGCAAAGCTGAACTTTATAAGGTCAAAATATCTTTATGGTACATTATTCATGCTCATTGCTCTAGCAGGTTCAATATTTGTGGTAAACAGGGAAACCGGATATGCTTTTACAAAAAGTGATGCAGAATGGATTATTATACCGAATCAACCTGTTGGTTCGGCTAAAGGAATCTTCCCCGGCAGGGTAGTCTGGGTTCATGATCCGGCCGTTGCCAGTTGGGATGGAACAACCGGCAACTGGTGGGATGAAAATGTCACTTCACAGCCGGAAACAGATAAAATGCTGAACGAATCTCTTACAACCCTTACCGGTGAAAAGACAGAAAAGTAAGCCTGGATGGCTCTTTTCAGATACTTCAAGACCAGCCATAACAGGAAGGATCAGTATTATCAGCCCGGACAAAAAATTGCTATTAAAATAAACACCAACAATACCTATAGCCATCTGGATTCACCGGAGATTAATGCAACACCCCAGCTTGTCCTTTCGCTTCTGAAAAGCCTTGTAAATGAGGCCGGAATTCCCCAGCATAATATTACAGTATTTGATGCCAGCAGATTCATTACCGACAATATTTTTAATAAATGCCATGCTATCTTCCCCGATGTTGTTTTCATGGACAATATCGGAGGTGATGGACGTATAAAATCAACTTACGCAGACAACGCAATACCCTATTCGGTTGACAACGGCAAACTGGCTACAGGCCTTGCCACCTGTGCTGTGGAGGCTGATTATCTTATCAATATGGCCCTGTTAAAAGGACATGTAGGGCAGGGTGTTACATTATGTGCAAAAAATTATTACGGAGTCACCAGCATTTATAGTGACTGGCGTAAAAACGCTCATGACAATTTCAATCCCGACCGGGAAGGCAAACCTAAATACATGACTTTTGTCGACTTCATTGCGCATAAAGATCTCGGGGATAAAACCATGCTGTTTCTTATCGACGGCATTTACGGATCAAAGCTGGTTAATGGCGTTCCCGGGCCGAAATGGAAAATGGAACCATTCAATAACAGTTGGGGGTGCAGCCTTTTTGCATCGCAGGATCCGGTGGCAATTGATGCAGTCGGTCTTGATTTTCTGAGATGTGAATGGCCGGATGCACCGGATATGGCTTTCAGCGACCAGTACCTGTTTGAAGCTGCACAGGCCGGCAATCCTCCATCAAAAGTCAAATATGATCCTCAGCGAAATAACGCCACGATATCCGGTCTGGGAGTAATGGAACACTGGAACAATGCAACAGAAAAAAAATACAGCAGGAACCTTGGCAAAAAAGAGGGAATTGAACTGGTAAAAAAGTTAATACAGGCAAAATAAGGAAATAAAATTGGTCAACACAGAAGTAAACAGGTTGTATATTTTAAGAATCTTCTTCCAGTTTTATGGGAGTATTAAGTAAAGAAAGGAGAATTTTTTTTATATCAAGAAAAGTGTAAAAATGTCTTAAGTTCTTTTATTTCTGCAGACCAGATCGGCCATTGCGGCAACATGGCCAGCTCAACTGTCGCCTAAGCTACCTGCATTCAAAATGAAGAAAAATCCGATCCAAAAATCAGGGAAATGCTGCGATAAATGGAAAACACCCAGAAATATGCTTTGATCACCGGCGCTTCTTCCGGTATAGGCTGGCATTTTGCGGAAGAAATGGCAAAAAAAGGTTATTCCGTTGTGGCAATAAGTAACCAGCCGGCACAGCTTGATGATCTGAGAAAGAGACTGGAACAGGTATACAGGATCACCGTAATCACATTAAATATTGACCTGGCAAAGGAAAATTCTGCTCAGCAGGTTTTTAACTATTGTATCGAGAAAAATCTAACGGTCGAAGTTTTAATCAACAATGCAGGAATATTTTTTTTTGGAGAAGCTGCAAGCGTTGATTATTCACGCATGAAATTAATCCTTGCGCTTCATATGATAACCCCTGCCCTGCTATGCCGTCTTTTTGGGGAACAGATGATTAAACGGGAAAAAGGATTTATCCTGAATGTTTCATCAATCACCGCTGTGATGCCATATCCGGGTATTTCACTTTACGGTCCGACAAAAGCTTTCCTCCGTAATTTCACACGTGCCCTCAGGACTGAGATGAAGTTATATGGAATAAATGTGACATGTCTTATTCCGGGAGCAGTTGATACGGCGTTATACGATGCGGGTAATTTTAATCTCCTGTTATTGATGAAACTGGGAATTATGAAAAAACCAGGTAATGTGGCAAATGCAGGTGTCAGGGCACTCTTTAAAAACCGTGCAGAATGCACTCCCGGATTGCTGAATAAACTTGTTGTTCTGCTTTTACCAATCTTACCTCATTTTATTATTAGCATTATATACAGAAGGAAATACTTTTTAAGAAAGCCGGATTATTAATCCCCCAATTCACCGGACAAAAAGATACAGACAGATTAGAGACTCCCCAATAAAAATGTCAACCGAATCGTCAACCAGGTAAAAAGCCCTTGCAGATCATTGATCTTTAATGGCTTGCAATTCGAAACGTGGTGCCATTTGCACTACTTTTTCTTTTATCAGGCAACCAAAGAGGTCCGGTTGAAAACCGGACTTTTCTGTATCAACCGTGGTGATCATAACTGCCGGTTGAAAACCCTGCCTACCGGCAGAAAGGCGGCAGAACTTCCATCACACTCAAATCCTTTACTCATACTCACCAGCAACCAGAAACCATTTTGCCCACACTTTTCACCTACACTCACTGAGAACTTTGAACCGGGAACTGAAAGTACCAGTATCTGTTTATTAAATAAAATTATAATACTCGTTCCTTTCTTTTATTACATAAAAATCTTGACACGAATGTAACAATTCATTAAGTTTACTTTAATTGAATCTTTGCAGGCACTAAAATTTAAAAATCCTTCAAACGATTTCAATGAATAAAAGGTAATTATATCCCACATTTTTATCATAATATATGCACCAAAAGAAATTGAGATAATAAAAAAAATATACCCGGTGTCTCTCCAAAAATGTTATCACCAATTTAAAAACCGTTAAAAGCAAAAGGAATGAATAACACGCATATAAATTTTATCATATAAATCATTTAAAATAACGAGGAATCATGATTGGTATATCAAAAGAAATCGTTTTCGGTCTACTATTGATATTAGTAGCCAGTTGTAATACTGATAAAAATGTTCCGGATTTTGAATTACAAACTCTTAATGGTAAAATCATTACTTCCGAAGAGATGAAAGGGAAAATTGTTTTACTTGATTTTTGGGATACTCATTGCGGTCCTTGTATAAAACTGATGCCCCATATGGAAAAACTTTATTCGAAATATAAAGATAATCCAGGTGTTGTGATTTTGATTGTAAATGCTGGTTGGCAATCAATAGATGAGGCGAAAAGTTATGTATCAAAACACAACTACGATTTGCCTTTTGGTTATATGACAAAACAGGAATCAAGAAAACTAAAAGTTCGTGAAATCCCAAAAACAATAATAATTGATAAACATTTCAACTATCGACTTCAACATGTAGGTTACGACGGTTACGACCCGGATAAAGATCCCGGGCCTGTAATTGAATTTGAGAAATTGATTGAAATATTATTAGCTGAATAGCGAAATATGCATTCCTAAATTGGAGACATTTTTTCGTTATAAGTAAATATAT